>NZ_JBDNJQ010000045.1:0-49717 GCF_051172895.1 Nostoc sp. CALU 1950
TAAAAGGCTCAACGTCCAGGCTAAAAGGCTCAACGTTCAGGCTAAAAGGCTCAACTTCGAGGTTCTGAACTCGAAATTTTTAAAATTAAAAAAAACAAGTCAAGATTTTGTTTGAACGAATATGAAATTAAAGCTACATACAGCAGATTTCAATTTCGTGAGGTACAGAAATACCCCACCCGCGCTATCGGGCACCCTCCCCTTACCAGCTACGGTGTACACACAAGTCCTAAAAACCTTGACTTTCCTCGTTGCATTCATTGAGTCTCTGACTCAATATCTGACTGGAGGCAGAGCCTCTAAATCAGGCATTCCCATGCAGAGCATGGGAACGAGATCAACGAGAAAACAATGGAAAATCAAGCTTTTTTCGACTTGTGTGTACACCGTAGCCCCTTACCAGAGGAGGGTTGGGAAAATGACAAATGACCAATGACAAATGACAAATGACCAATAACAAATAACAAATAACAAACTATGAAAATACTAATAACTGGAGTTGCTGGCTTTATTGGCTTTCATTTAGCACAGCGTCTCTTAGCAGAAGGAATGCAGGTTTACGGCATCGATAACTTGAATGATTACTACGATGTCAGCTTAAAAAAAGCCCGCTTAAATCAACTTTATCCCCAAACCGGATTCACCTTTCAATTTTTGGACTTGAGCGATCGCTTTACTACTGCCGAACTCTTCCAAAATTATACCTTTGATTGCGTAATTCACTTAGCAGCCCAAGCAGGAGTCCGCTATTCGTTGCACAACCCATATACCTATGTAGACAGCAATCTCTCAGGGTTTGTCAACATTCTGGAAGGTTGTCGCCATAGCCAGGTTGGTCATTTAGTGTTTGCCTCTTCCAGTTCTGTTTATGGCACTAATACTAAAGTCCCATTTGCTACTACTGATAACGTTGACCATCCCATTTCTCTCTACGCCGCTACCAAAAAATCAAATGAGTTGATGGCTCATGCTTATAGCCATTTGTACAACTTGCCAACTACGGGATTACGATTTTTTACCGTGTATGGCCCTTGGGGACGCCCGGATATGGCATATTTTAAGTTTGTGCAAGCGATCGCTAATAACCAGCCAATTGACGTTTACAACTTTGGCAAAATGCAACGAGACTTCACCTACATTGATGATGTAATTGAAGGGCTAGTTCGGGTGATGCACAAACCACCCCAAGGGAATCATCAAGATGTCTCGCTTAGTAAAGCGCTCTACAAACTCTACAATATCGGCAACAACAACCCGGTAGAGTTAATGACATTTATTGAAATCATCGAAAAACTCCTGGGTAAGCAAGCCAAAAAGAACTTACTACCCATGCAGCCAGGTGACGTTCTCTCTACCTACGCTGATGTAGATGACTTAATACAAGACGTAGGCTTTAAATCTGTAACTCAAATAGAAGAAGGTATCGAACGTTTTGTGCAATGGTATCAAGACTATTACAGCCACTAAAAAAGCATTCCGGGACGGATGAAAAAACAATCTCGGTCGAAAAATCTTTGGAATGTTTGCCATCTCAATTTCCTTATCTTGACAATCACCCTTGCATTAACAAGTAAGGTTATTGCCAACAATGCTCCCCCTACTCTTTTGGGTGATAACACTGTTTCTCTAGACAAAATTAATGCTGTTTCTGAGTTAGCGGATATTCAACCTACTGACTGGGCTTTTCAATCTCTCAAATCCTTAAGCGATCGCTACGGTGTGCTTGCTGGTGATGCTGACAGCACTTTCAACGGCGACCAAACTATGACTCGCAATGAATTTGCTGCCAATCTTGCCACAACTATCAATCGTATTAACGAACTGACAAGTTCAGAAACCGCTAACGAAGTCAAGCAGGAAGACCTAGAAAAGTTGCAGCGCTTGCAAGCTGAATTTGGCAAAGAGTTAGAGGTTTTACAAGGACGATTAGACAATTTAGAAAACCGGATAACGTCTACAATACAACCGTTTTCTACAACTACTAAATTCAGCGCAGAAGTTGTTTTTGCCATCTCTGGGGTTAATAGCGGTGAAAAATTTGATGGCACTGGCGACCGCACAGACAGTAATATTACCTTAAGCAATCGGGTACGCTTGAACTTCAATACCAGTTTCACCGGCAAAGACAGTCTCAGAATTCGCCTACAAGCTAGTAATCTTCCTAGAATAAATAATGCAACGGGGACTGATATGGCTCGTTTAGCCTTTCAAAGCAATAGCGATAACGAATTTGAATTGAGTGTTTTAGAATATCGCCTTCCCATAGGAGAGCAAGCTACCGTTTATTTTGAGGCAGAAGGCGGCGACCTTGATGATTTTTCTGATCCGCTGAATCCATTTTTCAGCAGCAGTGGTCATGGTTCCATTTCTCGTTTTGCACAGCGTAACCCAATTTATCGCCAAGGAGGGGGGGCTGGAGTGGGGTTCGTTTACGATTTCAGTGACTCAATCAGCTTAAGTTTAGGTTATCTGGTTGACGATGCAGATGATCCAGAAGTTGGATTTGGTGAGTCGGAATATGGAGCGATCGCTCAACTAACTCTCGAACCCAGCGACTCGTTAAAGGTTGTTTTCACCTACATCCACTCATACAACAGCATCGACACAGGAACCGGGAGCGATCGCGCCAACGATCCTTTTAATGATGAGAGTGATGCTATTATTGCAGACTCCTTCGGGTTGCAAACTGCGATCGCACTTAACAATAACTTGAATGTCTCTGGTTGGGTTGGCTTTACCCATGCAACAGCGATGGATTTACCAAACAACCCAACGGCAAATATTTTTAATTGGGCGGTAACTTTGGCTTTAATTGATTTGGGTGGAGAAAACAGCATGGCAGGAATTGCGATCGGTCAACCACCCAAAGTTATTAACAATGACTTGGAAGTTGCAAATCAAGTATACGAAGATCAAGACACATCTCTCCATTTAGAAGCCTTCTACCGCTTCCAAGTCAATGACAATATTGCCATCACTCCCGGACTATTAATGATTACTAATCCAGAACACGACAGCAACAACGACACAAGTTATATCGGCACAATTCGGACAACTTTCAGATTTTGAACCAATAAATACCAGCATTTCACGAAATTCAAGTTATCAACGTATTTGTAGCAGGAATTTCGTGAAATGGTATTAAGTTAACGTGAGTTCGACAGACTTCTCCCTGCCATAAATTCAAGTTCAAGTCTATCCCTCTCCGACTCGGAGAGGGACAGGTTTTGCGTAGTAAAACCAGGGAGAGGTCTTTTGGGTGGACCAATACAGTTCAGATAAGACCAAAACACTTCTAGAGACGGCGATTTATCGCGTCTCGAAAACCCACAATTTTGTACAATTAGCCCTTAACCCAAGCGTATTGTGATATAACCAGTCGAACTCACGTTAAGCGAACTAAATTCGCTCAGAAAATAGTCAATCTGTATTTACCGCGTTCCTGTGGATTCTTGGAAGTAACAACTATATAGTACGTATCATCTTCAGGCAACCTAGCTCGGTCAATTAAACCAGTGTACACACCATTTTTGTCCTTGTCTTTATCTATTGCGATCGTCTGTCCTTGAGAATTTAGCAAAGCTACATAAGGAGAAAACTCTTCATCAACACTATCTACACGAATACTAACAAGCTGATTTTTTCTCCCTTGAAAATTGGAAATATTATAAGCACCCCCATTTTGTTTTAGAGTTGAGCTTTTAGCAGTTAATTGACCTGCTTCATCCAAAGTATAACTAGCTCTATCATTCCTCAGAGCCAAACTATAGCGACCTATCTCACCGGGATCTCGGCTAGTAACTACAATCTTATATGTGCCGGTGACAGGCAGTCGTGCAAAAATGAATGCATCATCGCCACCACCATTTTTATCCAAAGTGCCTTTTTTGACGATGATATTATTATCAGGATCGTGCAAAAACAACAAAGGATTTAAACTTAAGTTATTTGTTCTGCGTGTGTCATTACTGCCAATCAGCCGAATTTGGACTAATTGATTTTCTCTGCCCTCAAACTCATAGAAATGAAAATATCTACCTTGAGATTGAAAATCATCCTTACTTAGAATACCCAATGCCACATCTACAAAGTTAATCTCCTTGTAAGTAGGTGTCGCAGGTTGAGAAACTGGTGGACGGTTGGCACTAGCCTGACGACGTGTCCCTGAGTTGGAACTAGCCTGACGACGTGTCCCTGAATTGGAACTAGCTTGGCGACGTGTACCGGAATTGGAACTAGCTTGGCGACGTCTCCCTGAGTTCGCACTGGAACTATTGGATGCTGGCTGGGAATTTTCTGGCTGAGACGATACACGAGGAGACTGCTGTACTGGTGACTCAACAGATGTCTTCGGTCTTGGAGATATTGACGCTTGAGAAGCAGGAATTTGCTCAATTCCTTTCGTTACTGCTTCTGGTTGTCTCTCATCTGGTGATTTGGCAATTAGAAAGTCTTGAGAATTTTGTGGTCTTCCCAAAGCATTGATAGGCAACAGATGACTCGTGACCAAAAAACTACTACTCAAGCAACAAATAAAAATGCGGTTTAATTTGCGACGATACTTGTTATTTTCTAATAGCATAATTACACTCCTAATTTTGCTGATTTTTTGTCTTTAAGTGATGGAATTATTTAATTTTCCATTTCCTGTTTCTTTCCAGCAAATAAACCTGACTTATTTTGAAGACTAAACTAAAATTTAGCCTTTGCCCGTAACCAATTTAATGTGCATCTACCATACAGCCCAAATTTTTGTCACCATTAAGCCAGAAAAACTTATATGCTCAATTGAAACTTCTAGAGTAAATCTCAATTTTGTACGTATATACTGAGCTACAAACTGAAATTTCTATTTTTCGGAATTTAGCTCAGATATTTGTGCAAAACTAAGCCGGATGCTGCCGGATTAATAAATTTCAAGCACAAGTGGATTAGACGCCCATCAATTCGTTACAAGGCATCGCTCAAGCACAACTTTCTCCAAGTTATTTAAATTGTTCAATACCTGATGAGGTAAGGAAATTGGGGATTTGTATGGTGTCTAAGTGATATTTACTAACAAGAGAGATTATACTGCATGACTTAAAATGAATATATACTCCAATTGAAATGGATTCCCAGTATGCTCTGTTGTGTGAATCCCGATTGCCAAAAACCCCTAAATCCTGACAAAAACAACTATTGCCACAGTTGTAAAGCGGAATTAATACCCTTACTGGGAGGTCGCTATCGACCTACTCAGGTTTTGTCAGACGAAGGCGGATTTGGTAGAACCTATCTAGCGAAAGATGTACATAAACTCAATGAATGCTGTGTTGTTAAGCAATTCGCACCAAAACTTCAGGGAACTGGGCCACTAACAAAGGCCGTTGAATTATTTAAACAAGAAGCTAGCCGACTTCAAGAGCTAGCAGAACACCCGCAAATTCCAACTTTATTGGCTTATTTTGAGCAAAATAGCTATCTATTTTTGGTGCAGCAATTTATCGATGGGCAAAACTTGCTCAAAGAATGTGAAACGCGGGGAACCTATAACGAAACAGAGATTCGCCAACTTTTGCTAGATTTACTGCCGGTACTGAAATTTATCCATCAGCGGGGAGTGATTCATCGAGATATCAAGCCACAGAATATTATTCGCCGTCAAAGTGATGGGCGATTAGTGCTAATTGATTTTGGGGCTTCCAAAGTGCTGACGGCAACAGTGCAAACTAAAATGGGAACTGTTATTGGCTCACACGGTTACACTGCACTTGAGCAGATGCAAGATGGAAAAGCTTACCCAGCCAGTGATTTATTCAGTTTGGGGGCGACTTGTTTTCATCTACTGACTGGGGTTCGTCCATCTCAACTGTGGATAAAGCAAGGTTATGGTTGGGTTGCGTCTTGGCGGCAATATTTGACCAACCCAGGTAGGGATGAGGTTTCTGTGTCTATAGAGTTGGGTGAAGTTTTGGATAAGCTGTTGCAACTAGAAATCCAAAAGCGTTACCAATCGGCTGATGAAGTCATCACTGACTTGACATCTCAGCTATCACAATTGTCATTAGTTCCCCCAACTATACTTACACCAACATTACTTACACCAATATTTACAGCCACCGCAGCAAACAAAGGGCCCGTTTCATCAAAAACAAATATCAAGCTGAAAAGCCAACTGCTGTTAGGTTCTAGCATTTTAGCCTTGGGATTAGGGGGAGTTTGGTATTTCCAGACTCGCCCCCATACAGTAAGCGAATATTCTCCGTCTATTCCTGAACCTCTTTCTGAGCCTATTCAGTCCCAAAAAAGCAAAAGCGTCTCGGAGAATTATTTTCTACCCAAACCCCTCAAGGGACATTACAGCGATGTGAATTCCGTAGCTTTCAGTTCTGATGGTACAACCCTGGGTAGTGCCAGTGATGATAAGACAATCAAGCTATGGAATCTGGCAAGTGGACAGGAAATCCGCACCCTAAAAGGACATTCCAATTGGATTTGGACTGTAGGCTTCAGTCCTGATAGCAAAACCCTCGCCAGTGGTAGTGCGGACATGAAAATCAAACTGTGGAATTTGGAGACAGGAAAATTAATCAGAACTTTGGAGGGACATAGCGATGGAATTACTTCCGTCACTTTTAGTCCTGATGGCAAAACCCTTGCTAGTGGTAGTGCTAGTAAGGACATGAAAATCAAACTATGGAATCTAGAGACAGGAAAGTTAATTCGCACCTTAGAAGGACATATCAATGGTGTTCCATCTGTAGTTTTCAGTCCTGATGGCAAAACCCTCGCTAGCGGTAGCTGGGACAAGACAATTAAATTGTGGAACGTGGAGACTGGAAAGTTAATCCGCACCTTAGAAGGAAATGCAGAGTCGATTCTTTCAGTCGCTTTTGCTCCCGATGGCGTCACCCTTGCCAGTGGCAGTAGAGATAAGACAATCAAATTGTGGAATGTGAAGACCGGAAAGTTAATCCACACTTTAAAGGGACATAATGATAAGGTTAATTCTGTTGCTTTTTTGCCAAGCAAAAGTTCAGATGGTGTCACCCTTATCAGTGGCAGTAGTGACAAGACAATCAAATTTTGGAATCCAGTCACAGGAAAGGAAATCCGCACTTTAGAGACGGGTTCTGGATATATTTATGCTGTTGCCATTAGCCCAGATGGACAAACTATTGCTGGTGGTGGGAGTGGTGAGAACATTCTCAAAATTTGGCAGATGATTAATTGAAAGGTGCTGATAGTGCAGATTCGGGATAGGTGCCCACTTTTTCGCATTCCATCCCATAATATTTAGTTTGGCTAAAACCTCAGCTAAGTCGTAGCTTCAAGTGATGATATTAGCGAGGACTGTTTTATGATAATATTCTTTACGTGATCAGGATTTTAGCTTAAAAAATATCACAATCCCTTTTTCAAACTACCTGCAAGTGTGGATTGAATATAGGTTTTTTGTTGTCAAAAGATATCCACAAATAAAAGGTTATGATTAATATATTTTTCCTGCTAATACTATTTTCTTCACTTCTAGGGCGAATTAAATTTCCGGGAATAAATATTGGCATTCATTATTTATTACTTCCTGCATTTAGCTTTGGGATAATCAGTTTATCTACCAAAAACATACCAGAAGTTTTAAGAAAGCATAGAATCATTTTAATATCTATCAGTCTACTGTATTTGTGGATGTGGCTCTCCTCATTCATGAGCCAATTTCCCAATACTGCAATTCTTTATAGTATTAAATATACTACTTACTTTATATTATTTTTTGCTTTTTTAGTTTTAACTTTCAGAAATATAAAACCCTCATCTTTAACATTTTACTATCGGTGTATATTATACTTACTACAAGTAATTGCAGCTTTTGGTTTTTTAGAAGCTTTATTCCCCAATCACTGGATTTTTGAATTATTAAAATTTCCAAGTTATTATCCCCAGATTGGTTCAATTATGCAAAATCCTAATCAGTTTGGGGTAATAGTTGCCATTGGATTATGTTTGAGCCTAATTTTAGAAAAACAGAAAAATATATCTAAACTTGAATTGTACATAAGCGAATTTGTTTTTCTCATTTCTCTAGCTTTATCTGCTAGCAGAAATGCTTGGTTAGTTTTGCTTTTTGGGTTGTTTCTTTTATTGATATATAAAATTATCAGTATTAGAAAAATGATTTTTATTATGAGCTTATGGCTTTTATGTATCGTATCCATACCAGTATCTACATATAGAATTGGTTTGGGAGATAGTAAAATATTTCCCTTAATTAATTTATTTGTAAACAATCCCAGTGAAATAGAGCTTCCTAGTCCTGTAGGAACAGCTTTGTCAAGGTTTGCACTTTGGCAGGCAGCTATTACTGAAACTATTAAAAGACCGATTACTGGTATAGGTGTAGGAGTTTTTGCAGAACATATAGGAGTGAAAGTTTTTGGAGTTAAAGGTTATCACGCACATAATATATTTTTAAATGTATTGGTAGAACAAGGAATTATCGGATTATTGTTATTTACTAATTTTTTAGTAAGAGTAGCATCTTATCTTAAATATGCCAACCCTGTGACTATCATTCCAATTATGATGTTTTTAGCATCTCAAATGCCAGATTTTTTTGCCGAAGACTATACTTTTACAACTATTGAATTTTATTTTCTGGCAGCAGCTATCAATTCTCAAAAAGATTTTGTTATTGAATCAAAACCTCAAACTATTTACAATGTTCAAAAAACTCGCAATTGATAAACGTCATTTCAACTTAATATTTCCGAATATATTTGGTTTTAAGGGAGGTATCCAAGTTTACTCAACATTTTTGCTGAAAGCTTTACAAGATGTGTATCCTGATGCTGAGTATGATGTGCTTCTCAAGTATGACAAGCACAATTCAAGACAGCCACAAGACTTGCAATTTTTACCTTCAACAAGATTTCATTATTTTGGAGCTTTCCCAAGATTATTACAAACAATTATATTTGCCACAAACATAATTGTTTTGGCTATTTTTAAACGTCCTACTATAGTCATATCAACTCATGTTAACTATGCCGTCGCTTGTTATATTCTAAAACTTTTGACTGGGACTCCTTATTGGGTAGTTGCTCATGGCTTAGAAGTTTGGGATATTGAAAATAATGCTACAAAGTTAGCATTACAAAAAGCAGATAAAATTATTAGTGTTAGTAATTACACTCGCCAGCGCTTGCTTAAATATGATGATATTGAGCCAGACAAAATAGTAATTTTACCTAATACGTTTGATGCCAGTCAATTTCAAATAAATCCTAAACCAACCTATTTACTCAAACGATATAATTTAACAGATGAGCAGCCTGTAATTCTAACAGTAACGCGATTAGGACGCATGGCAAAATACAAGGGTTATGACCAAATACTTCATGCTTTGGTTAAAATTCGTTTTTATGTCCCTAATGTTCACTTTATTCTTGTAGGTAAAGGAGATGATTTACCTCGAATTAATGCCTTAGTCTCCAGCTTAAATCTACAAGATTGTGTCACTATTGCAGGGTTTGTACCAGATGAAGAATTATGCGCTCATTACAATCTCTGCGATGTTTTTGCTTTGCCTAGTAAAGGGGAAGGATTTGGTATTGTTTATCTAGAAGCTTTAGCTTGTGGTAAACCTGTGTTGGCGGGTAATCAAGATGGTTCTATAGACCCTTTGGCTGAGGGTAAGTTGGGATGTTTAGTTGATCCTGATAACGTAGAAGAAATTGCCCATAATCTAATTAAAATTCTGCAAGGAGATTGCTCTAACCCAGTAATTTACCAACCAGAGTACTTGCAACAAAAAACTATTGAATCTTATGACTATAGCAATTTTCGTGCGAATTTAGCAAAGTTAGTTGTAGATATTAGTGTCAATTAAAATAAACATTTTGGAAAAATGGACGATTCAGTATTTGTTATATTTCTTGCTTTTGGGTGTATTTGGATTTTGATGGGAGTTGTAGGTTGGATTGCATTTTTAAAATCTGAGGGTGAGGAAATTAAGTTTGGTAAGTGGGGACTTATAGTTGCTATTCCAATCCTAATACCAATAATTGTTTCTCTTATTATTGGTGTATTTTATCATTAGTAAAAATGATATAGTATTTCCAATACTTTTCGGTTAAGGGGTAAAGAGGAAGGGTTTGAATTTACTTTTCCCCCTTGCCCTTTGACCTTTACCCAGACAAAGAGAGAGATTGTTGGGTGATAAGGCTTTTTGTTGTCGATGAAACTTCCATTAGAAGTTTGGGAATAATAAATCGTGCCTGAGAAAAATTTTAAATAAATCTCAGCGCATTAGGTGTGTTTTCTCATCGGCAATTCAAGGAGCAAATTGTTAATGAAAGTGAGTTCATCAGGGATTAAACTAGGTTGTGCAATTCTGAGCAGCACTTGTTTAGCAGCAGTGACAATCGCTTTAAGTGGAGCAAGTGCAATTGCTGCTCAATTCATCACAATTCAAAGCACTGGTACATTATCAGGAACTATCGAACTTCCCAGAAACAACCCCAATTTCAATCAAAGTACTACTCGGATTGATACGGATGACACTGGAACTTATTACCGGAACTTAGGAACTAATAATAATCCTAATTTTGTTCCTGTATACCAGTCAGACTATTTAAAGGTAGAAACACGCTCTGATGGAAGTCTGCATTACTTTGTTGACTTTAAGGGCATTCCAATTGTCTCCTTTGATGGTGTTCTTGCATCGCCGGTTCTCTCTGGTGGTCAGTTAACTGCCTTCCTTTACCAGGGACAATTGCCAGGAACCACATTTCAAGGAGTAGTTCAGGATGAATTTAATCTCACAAAAGCTTTCTACACTGGTACTGTCATCGACCCAGACAGCGGAAAGCAGTATCAAGGCACTTTTGAAGTCAGTGGATATGGGGTGCGATATAGCGATCGCAATGGTAGTTCAACTCCCACAGTCTTTGATTTCCAGTCTGATATCCCAGGTTTGCCCAGTGTAACATCCTTGACCATCACTAACGCTACCTTGGCAAGTTTAAGAATCAAAGTACCTATCGATGAAACTTCTATTCCAGAACCCGCTAGCATTCTCGGAACCCTAATGGTAGCTGGTTTTGGTATTGTTTTGAAAACGAAGAAAAGACAACTCCCCTAAGCTGGATTTTATCCATTTTCGCCTTCGGGTCATCACTAGGTCATGCGATCGCTAAAAAATGCAGTTTTCCTGCATACATAACATTAAGTCTTGGACTGTTTACTTGCACAATACACTGAGACTGCAAGATATTCATCAGTAGCCAGGATGCAGAATGAATTAGAGTAGTGGCGTATTGGAATACGCCACTACTTTTGAATAAAGGGGTTTAAGTAGCTAGCTCAATCTACAATTTAGTGGTTTTCAATTATATGGTTTGCCTGAATTCCCCGGTAATTAACCTCGTCTGAATTCTGAATTTTGACTACTGTATTCTTTTTGAACGCCGTATTAGCACCTACCAAGTATCGGCTGTACGCTTATCATAAGGCTCACCTGTAAAAGGTTGTACGCCAATAACAGGATAAGCATCATCCGTAGGGCCAAAAATCCGCATTGCAGCTTCAGAAATATACTGGGTGATGTTAGCAATGATTTGGGAAATAGCCATCATATTTGGACTCCTTATTTTTGAGTCGCTTTAATTGTGCTACCTCTACTCTAATACTGATATTTAAGGCTGGCTCTAATTCTCAATATATTGAGAATATATGCAATGTTTATTCAGATAACTTCGCAATACTTTAGATTGTGAAAAAACCAAACTTTGCTCACTAATTTTAATTGTAACATAGTTATTTCTTCAACCCCAGTAGGGAAAAGAGCGAAGCAAAACAAACTTTCTCTTAGAGGATATTGTTTCTTTTCATTAGCCGCCCTGTGAGATTAACATTATTGCCAGCTTTTACTATTAAAAAACATTAAGTATTTTATAAAGTTAGTATTAATTTGCCTATCAATCTACTGATATACGGCAATCTCTGAAAATATACTTGCCAGGAGTTGACATTATTTATGGTAAATATTACCATAAATAACAGAAGCATCTTGTAAGGAAGCTCTTGCATGACAACTTTGCCAGATTTGGACTATGTATATAAACAGCAAAGCCAGCAGAACCAGGAACTAAACCTGTCTGCGGATGACTACAGCTTACTGACCGACCTTTACCAGTTGACAATGGCAGCTTGTTACACAGGCGAAGGTATAGAACAACGACGGGCTAGCTTTGAGTTGTCTGTCAGACGATTGCCAGAGGGTTTTGGTTATTTAATTGCAATGGGGCTGACGCAGGCATTGGAATATTTAGCCAAAATCCGCTTTAGTTCGGCGCAAATTGCGGCATTACAAGCAACGGGAATTTTTGCTCACGCGGGCGATCGCTTTTGGTCACTTTTAGCTGAGGGAAAGTTCACGGGTGATGTTTGGGCAGTACCAGAAGGGACAGCCGTCTTTGCCAATCAACCACTGTTGCGGGTGGAAGCACCCCTTTGGCAAGCGCAACTAGTGGAAACTTACCTGCTAAATACTATTAATTACCAGACTTTGATTGCCACAAAAGCAGCACGGTTACGGGATGTAGCGGGGGAAGAAGCAACACTTTTAGAATTTGGAACCAGACGAGCATTTAGTCCCCAAGGGTCTTTGTGGGCGGCACGGGCGGCGTTGGCTGGTGGGTTAGATTCCACCTCCAATGTGTTAGCAGCGCTACAACTAGGACAACAGCCAAGTGGTACTATGGCACACGCCTTAGTGATGGCGTTATCAGCAATAGAAGGCACTGAAGAACAGGCTTTTAGTGCATTTCATCGATATTTTCCGGGTGCGCCATTGTTGATTGATACTTACGATACCGTTGCTGCTGCCCAGCGCTTGTCCGAAAAAGTAAATTCCGGGGAAATGCAATTAACAGGAGTGAGATTGGACTCAGGAGATTTAGTTACCTTATCAAAACAGGTGCGATCGCTCCTTCCCGATGTGCCAATTTTTGCCAGTGGCGACTTAGACGAGTGGGAAATTGCCAGATTAAAAGCCGCTGGGGCCGAAATTGATGGTTACGGACTGGGAACACGACTAGTTACAGGTTCGCCCGTAAACGGAGTTTATAAACTTGTAGACATTGATGGCATCCCAGTGATGAAAGAGTCGAGTGGTAAGGTTACTTATCCAGGGCGCAAGCAGATTTTTCGCTCGTTTACGGGAGGTAAGGTAAAAGCAGACAGATTAGGACTCTTAGGTGAAAGTCTTCTGGATGAAGAACCTTTATTGCAATTGGTAGTGCAGGAAGGTCAACGGGTGCAACCGTTAGAGTCTTTGGCAACAATTCGTCAGCGTACCGCCGCCTCAGTTGCCAGTTTGCCACAACAAACACGGCTTTTGGATCATCCTGTGGCTGTAGAAGTGGAGATTTCTGAGGCGTTACGGGTATTGACTGAAGAAACTAAGAAACGAACCGCAGAGGCACAGAGAACACAGAGGTAAAATTACTCTTTCAGTCTGTCTTAATTACGAACTACGTTAGCGCAGCGTTAGCGACGCAGGAGCGTCATTACGAATTACTATGAGAGTTGCTTTGTTTGGAACGAGTGCCGATCCACCAACTGCTGGTCATCAAAAAATTCTGAGTTGGTTGTCTGAGCGTTATGATTGGGTAGCAGTTTGGGCAGCGGATAATCCATTTAAGTCCCATCAAACACCCTTAGAACATCGGGCGGCAATGTTGCGATTGTTGATTGCGGATATAGACGCGCCACGGCACAATATTGCTTTGGAACAAGAATTGAGTAGCTTTAGAACACTGGAAACAGTGGAAAAAGCGAAGCTTATTTGGGGTGAAGACGCTGAATTGACGTTGATTATTGGTTCAGATTTACTGAGTCAGCTACCACGTTGGTATCGCATTGAAGATTTGTTACAGGAAGTGCAACTACTGATTGTACCGCGACCCGGATATGCAATAGATGAATCTAGTTCAGAGGTAGTGCAAAAGCTGGGAGGGAAGATTGCGATCGCTAGTCTGATCGGTCTAGATGTTTCCTCAACAGCGTACCGCGAACATGGAGATTCTGAAGCCCTCACAGCCCCTGTAGTTGCCTATATTAATCAAGAGCATTTGTACGAATGCCAGGACGTTCACAAAAAAAGATACCAACTCCGTTAAACCAACAACCTTTGGCCGATTTCAAGGTTGGTGTTGATAATGTAATTTTTTCTGTAGATACTGCCCAAAATCGGCTGTTAGTTCTACTAGTAATGCGACAGCAAGAACCATTTTTAAATCATTGGAGTCTTCCCGGTACTTTAGTGCGTCCAGGAGAGTCTTTAGAAGATGCCGCTTATCGCATTATGGCGGAGAAAATTAAGGTCAACAATCTCTACTTAGAACAACTGTATACCTTTGGCGGGCCGAATCGCGATCCACGGGAAGCAACTGATAGTTATGGCGTGCGTTATCTATCAGTTAGTTACTTTGCCCTAGTGCGATTTGAGGAAGCCGAATTAATTGCCGATCGCATGACTGGCATAGCTTGGTATCCAGTAAAACAAGTGCCACAATTAGCTTTTGACCATAATGAAATTCTGGCCTATGGCCACAGGCGGTTACGAAATAAATTAGAGTACAGCCCAGTGGCTTTTGAAGTCTTGCCAGAAATGTTCACCTTGAATGATTTATATCAGTTATACGCCACAGTTTTAGGCGATAACTTTTCTGATTATTCTAATTTTCGGGCGCGTCTACTCAAGTTAGGTTTTTTATGCGATACCGGAATTAAGGTATCACGGGGTGCTGGTCGTCCAGCTAGTTTGTATAAGTTTGACGCCGAAGCCTTTGCCCCCTTAAAAGATAAACCCTTGGTGTTTATTTAACCAATCACTTTACAGAGTCCAAATTCCTGCAATACCTTTCGGTTAAGATCCCCCCGCCTGCGGCGACCCCCTTAAAAAGGAGGTAGAAGAGGGTTATAAGCCCCTCTTTTTAAGGGGGGTTGGGGGGATCTTCAAAATATTAAAACGTTAACCGAACCGTATGGCAAAGTCAAAAGTCATAAGGACTCTTGACAAATGACAAATGACCAATGACTAATGACAAATAATATGAAAATTGCGATCGCTCAAATTAATCCGACAATTGGTGATTTGCTTTTAAATGCCCAAAAAATCCTGGAGGCGGCACAACGCGCAGCATCTAGCGGTGCGCGTTTGTTACTAACACCGGAACTTTCTTTATGTGGCTATCCACCAAGGGATTTATTACTAAATCCTAGTTTTGTGGAAGCAATGGGCATCACTTTACAAAACTTGGCTCAGGATTTACCACCAAATTTAGCTGTCTTAGTAGGAACTGTTGAACCGAATATCAAAGCACATATTAGTGGTGGTAAAACTTTATTTAACAGCATAGCTTTGTTAGAAAATGGCAAAGTAAAGCAAATTTTTCACAAGCGACTTTTGCCTACTTACGATGTATTTGATGAACGCCGCTATTTTGAACCAGGTTTGCAAGCTAATTATTTCACTCTAGATGATATCCATATTGGCGTAACTATTTGCGAAGATTTATGGAATGATGAGGAATTTTGGGGCAAACGTAGTTATACAGTGAATCCGATTGCTGACTTAGCAATTCTGGGTGTAGATTTGATTGTAAATTTATCTGCTTCCCCATACACAGTCGGCAAGCAGGAGTTTCGCGAAACGATGCTGAGTCATAGTGCAGTACGTTTTCAACAACCGTTTATTTATGCTAATCAGGTTGGCGGAAATGATGACCTAATTTTTGATGGACGTAGTTTTGCTTTGAATCGTCAAGGTGAAATTATGTCTCGCGCTCGTGGGTTTGACACCGATTTATTAGTAGTTGAATTTGACGAAACACAACGGGATTTACAGCTAGGTTCTGTAGAACCTATTTATGAATCGGAAGATGAGGAAATTTGGCAAGCGTTGGTTTTGGGAGTCCGAGATTATGCTCGCAAGTGTCGCTTTTCTAAAGTAGTGTTGGGTTTAAGTGGCGGGATTGACTCTGCAATAGTAGCTGCGATCGCCACGGCTGCACTTGGTAAAGAAAATGTCCTCGGTGTTCTCATGCCTTCCCCTTACAGTTCGGAGCATTCCATTAGTGATGCTTTGGCATTAGCGGAAAATTTGGGGATTAAGACTAATCTTTTACCAATTGGCGAGTTAATGCAAGGCTTTGATCAAACTTTAGGTGATTTGTTCGCGGGTACTGAGTTTGGACTGGCTGAGGAAAATATACAATCCCGGATTCGGGGTAATTTATTAATGGCGATCGCTAATAAATTTGGCTATCTGCTTTTATCTACCGGTAACAAGTCAGAAATGGCAGTTGGTTACTGTACTCTCTATGGCGATATGAATGGCGGGTTAGCAGTAATTGCAGATGTTCCTAAAACCCGTGTGTATTCACTTTGTCAATGGTTAAATCGCGATAGTGAAATCATCCCGCAAAACGTCTTGACTAAAGCACCCAGCGCCGAACTCAAACCAGGTCAAGTGGATCAAGACTCTCTACCGCCCTACGAAATTTTGGACGATATTTTGCAAAGGCTGATTCACAATCACCAATCAGCCACACAAATTGTTGCAGCCGGTCACGATCCGGTGATTGTAGACCGAGTAATCCAAATGGTAGCGCGGGCTGAATTTAAACGGCGACAAGCACCCCCCGGCTTAAAAATCACCGATCGCGCCTTTGGAACTGGTTGGCGAATGCCAATTGCTAGTAATTGGGTTGGCAAAAACGCTTACCAGACTAAAAGCATAGCTACACCTACCTTAGTCTGTTGGGATGGACAAGGTGCTCATCCGCAAATCAAATAATTGTTGTGGTGTAAGCTAATCGGCATTTAAGTTGCATAAAAGGAGGGCTGTTCGCGAAGCGTTCGCGTAGGGTAGCCCTTACTACAAGCGGCTGCACTTATCACGCGAGACTTTTTGATTGAATTAGGTCAAATGCCGATTTTAATGCCTGTAAGCGGCTTTCTAACTGAATAATTTGGGCTGACAAGGTGACAGAGGACAAATCCTGTGTGTGGTGAGGCTTACAGAATCGCTGCAATTCAAGCTGAGTAATCCGCCGTTCCACTTGTCCAGGGGTGACGACCATCCAGACATGGCGATTATGTGCGATCGCATCTTCGACTATAGATTCAATCGCCAGTGCCGCTGTGATCCCAATACTGGGGACTTCACTCAAATCTAATACTAGTGCATGATAGTCTTGCACCAACGACATCCGGCGGGAGATACTTTTGGCTGCACCAAAGCTCATTGGCCCTCCCAATTTCAGAAGCAAAATATCCCCTCCGGCTTGGGTGAGGATTTCCTGCTCGACGGGAGTGAGATTGTGATGCCCAGTGGAGTCAGTAATGACTTGAATATTATCACTTTGGAGATCGGTTAAGCGTTTAATAGTCAGTACATTGGCAATAAATGCTCCTACTAGTACCGCCGTAATTAAATCCACAAATACAGTCAATAACAACACCAAGTACATCAATCCCGTACCCTTTAAAGAAATACGGGGCGCACGTTTGATAAACCCCCAATCGAGAATATCAATACCTACCTTCAACAATAATCCCGCCAACACTGCATTGGGAATTTGCGCCGTTAAAGGCCCCGCCCAAAACACGACCAACAGCAGTACCAGCGCATGAATCATCCCGGATAGGGGCGTTTTCCCCCCGGCTTGGACATTCACCACCGTCCGCATGGTGGCTCCAGCACCAGGTAAACCTCCAAATAGCCCCGCCAACATGTTGCCAATCCCCTGCCCAATCAACTCCTTGTCAGAATCATGCTGAGTACGGGAAATACTATCAGCCACCAAGGAGGTTAACAGAGAATCAATCGCTCCCAACACCCCTAACATCAACCCATACCGCAGCATATCTGCTAACTCGCGGATACTAAAGGTGGGCATTCTTAAGGTGGGTAATCCTCTGGGAATCTGACCAATGCGAGCCAGATTTGCATCTTTGAATAACACCACTGAGATAATTGTTACCGCCACCAATGCCAATAGGGGGGACGGTAAAATCCGATTCAGCTTGGGTGGAACGGCAAAGACAATTAGCAAGGTTAGTAATCCCAGCCCTACAGCAACCCAGTTGGGATTACTCAGGTAGGCGGGTAATTTTTGCAGGGTTATCACTACGCCACCCACTCCGGCATGACCCAACAAGGGGGGTAATTGAAGCAAAATGATAATTACGCCAATTCCTGACATGAAGCCAGAGATGACGGTGTAGGGCAGGAGGGTGATGTATTGTCCCAGGCGCATCACCCCAAAGAGGATTTGCAGTAGCCCACCCAACATGACAATAGTAAATGCCATTGCTAACCCCGTATCGGGATGACGTGCTACCAAGGTAGCAATCACGGTTGTCACCACCACAGTCATCGGCCCGGTAGGCCCAGAAACTTGGGCTGGTGTTCCCCCAAATAGGGCAGCAAAAAAGCCGACGATGATAGCACCATAAAGTCCAGCGATCGCTCCAGCACCAGAAGCTACCCCAAAGGCTAGGGCTAAGGGTAGAGCCACAATGGCAGCAGTTAAGCCCCCAAACAGATCGCCGCGCCAATTGCGAAAATGAATTTTGTTGATTGGGTTGATGGACACCTTGTTATTACTCTCAATTAGAAAGATTTGAATTAAAAAGATTTGAACACAATCAGGTTAAGTAGTTAAACAATATTTATTTTGAAACTCCGCTCCAGTTTGAAAGGTATAAATATTTTTGCATTTTTGCTTAATTACTGAATCGTATTCTCAAGAAAATATCTGTGATCAACGAAATACCAGTACGGGAATATTGCTGCTTTGAAGAATTTGAGTTGTGGTGCTACCAATCACCAGATGGCGAATGCGGCTATGTCCATAAGTCCCCATTAACAAAAGGCTAATATCTTGCTGGGTAATATAATTAGCGATCGCTTTTTCTGGTTCACCCTCAAGGAGGCTACAGATTGGCTCAAATCTGGCTCTTTGCAAAGATTGTTTAGCTTCATTCAGTCTCGCTACTGCTGTTTGATCTGAGTTACTTTTAGCCACCGTCAGCAGATGTATCTCTAAATTTTGAAAAGCAGGAAAATCTACTAAAAATTGCAGTATCTTTTGCCCACTTAGACTACCGTCATAAGCGACTAAAATACGCTCAATCAGTTTAAATTCACGGGGAGTAACTAAGCACGGCTTACTACTACTACGAATAATTCGATCTAAATTTGCTCCTAAATGTCCAGTTGCAAACTCTGTGGTTTCTCCCCATTTACCTAAAATAATTAAGTCAGAATTTTCTTCAAAATACTGAAAATAATCTACCAGAAAACCTGTTTTATTAGTTAATTTAAAATCTTCTATGCCCTCAGCTTTGAGAGTTTCAGCAGCATTTTGTAAAATCAATCTTGCTCGTTGATTGTTCAGCTTGGCTTTTTCATGTTCTAAATTCACTAATTCATCCAGCAATTTTTCGGAAGCGCCAAGTCCAATGCTACCGCTTAAGTTGCCAGTAGAAGCGACTTTTTGGCTACGAACATCGGTGACAAATAAAACGTTTATTTGGGCATTCAATTGAATAGCAAACCAAGCTCCATATTTATAAACATTGTCTGAAAAAGATGAACCATCGGTACAAAGTAAAATAGTTTTCATAGTGGTTTTAGACCCTGAAAATAAAATGATTGAAAGGTAAAAATGCTAAGAGTTTTGATTAATTGCCAATTTATTCAGCAAGGTAGTACTAGCTTCATTCAGTCCGATTAGTTCTACTTCTGCTCCATTGCGGCGAAATTTCAGCACCGCTTTATCGAGTACTTCCACTGCTCCTTGATCCCAGAGGTGAGCATAAGTTAGATCAATGGTGACGCGCTCTACCAGTTCTGTAAAATCAAAAAACCCTAGAAACTCATCTCTCGATAAAAAGAAAATTTGTCCGGCTACTTTATAAATGCGATGTAAACCATCTTCACTCAGTACTTTATCCACAAATACTAACTGGGCAATCTTGTTAGAGAAAAATACGGTACTCATAACGATGCCTGTCACCACGCCAAGTGCAAAATTACGAGTAAAAATTGTCACAAACATCGTCGTCAACATGACGGCGGTTTCAGTGCGAGGGATGCGGGGAATATTTTTTAAGGATGACCAGCGAAATGTACCGATTGACACCATAATCATCACGGCTACTAGTGCTGCCATCGGCATTTGCTTGACCCAATCCTGCAAAAACAAAATGGCAAATAGCAGGAAAATCCCAGCCGCAAGGGTTGACAGTCTCCCGCGTCCACCAGACTGGACATTAATTACCGATTGTCCAATCATCCCACACCCTGCCATACCTCCAAAGAAGGCGGTGACGATATTAGCAATGCCTTGTCCTTTGGCTTCTTGGTTTTTATCGCTGGGGGTATCTGTGAGTTCATCAACGAGTGAAGCGGTTAAGAATGAAGCCAACAAACCAACGATCGCTAATGTCAGGGAATAAGGCAGAATAATCTTTAATGTTTCCAGAGTCCACGGTACTTGAGGCAGAGCAAAACTCGGTAGCGCAGTAGGTAATTCTCCCATATCGCCGACAGTGGGAACCTCAAGTTTGAGCGCGATCGCTGCGATCGTCATCACCGCCAGCGCCACCAAGGGAGAAGGGACTGCTTTAGTAAAGCGCGGCAGAATATAAATAATCCCCAAGGAAAGGATAGTTAACACATATACAGTCGGCGGCACATTTGTTAATTGAGGCAACTGTGCCAGAAAAATTAATACTGCCAACGCATTGATATAGCCAATCATCACTGCTCTAGGTACAAATCTCATTTGGCGGCCTAGTTTTAGCACCCCAAACAAAACTTGAAAGACTCCAGTTAAAAAGGTGGCGGCGAATAAATACTGCAAGCCATGATCTTTAACTAAGTCAATCATCAATAGAGCCATCGCTCCTGTGGCGGCAGAAATTGACCCTGGTCTACCTCCTAAAAACGCCGTCATGACTGCAATAATAAATGAGGCATAAAGCCCGACTTTGGGATCAACCCCGGCAATGATCGAAAAAGCGATCGCCTCTGGAATCAAAGCCAACCCCACCACAGCACCCGCCATAATGTCTCGCTGAGTGTTAAAAAACCACTCTCGCCTCAGAATTGTTCCGTTCAAGTTGCCTCCTAGCGTCTTCATCTAAATAAAATTGTCAGTGTGTGATTCACACTCAAAATAGTCCACTCGCCAATATAATTCTGTAATTACTAATTCGTAATATCTTGTGGAAAATAGCTCTGTGCTTACATAATTGCATTCAGTGCTTACTCTGTACCTCCACTTATTTTCGCCTTCCCTACGTTGCGAATAGTATTCCCAAATGCTATACAACTAAATTTTTAATGAGCGTGATTTTTCTTTCTCTTTTAATTAAGAATTACGTTAGCCAGTATTCGTTCGCTTTTAGCGTCTCGTAGAGAGCGTCATTAGGAATTACGAACTGATTGGAGAGTAAAACAGTATGCAGAATTCTTGCTAGGTGAATAACTCACATAAGCAATTAACAGCCCAATCAGCAGAATAAACTTTTACGATAATCTACTCAAAAAGGGCAATTTTTATGATGGGCTATGACGCTGGTTCTTCCTTTGGGAGAAGACTCGCTATCGGCATCGCATCAAAGTTCAACTATAGTTTGACTATTTTCCTGCACGACTAGCTGCAAATGTTTCTAATGATTACAAGGTTCAGGCTACACCTTAAGGTGGACAATCCCAACTATTTAAAGCTACCGAAGAGATCGTTACCTGCGACATTAACCCAACCTGCTTACTACTACAAGGGCATTCATTATTCAACGCAAGCATACCACAGCGATGTAACAATCTGCAATAAAACAGGAGTCAGAATACAGAATTCAGAATACTCTACCTTTGAAGGAGGTAGGAGGCAGAAGGAGCAAATCAAAAGGGGAAGGTGGGGGCCCCACGAAGTGGGGATAAGGGGCAGGGGTAAAGGTTAAAGATGTTTTATCCCTTCCCCTTTAACCTTTAACCTTTCCCCAATCCTCACAAGCGCATTTACGGTTTGGCAGACCATTAGTTACCAAGGCTAGTAACTGCATCTTTAACTTTCCGCTTTTTTAAGAAGCCAGACATAAATGGTCGCTCAAAAAATAAATAAAACCAGTAAGCAATGACGAGTGACAATGCTGTGCCTAATAAATAGGATGCTGCGGCAAACATATCTGGTGAGATGGGCAGATAAAACAGAAAGTAACGCACGAAGACTAAAACTGGCCCATGAATCAGATATAGGCTATAAGAAAACGTACCAAGTGCGATCGCCCAAGGATGTTGTAATATCCGTAGGACTAAGGATGGCTGTTTACCCTCAATTATTGACTTGGTTAAGGAAATAAATAAACAAGCAAAGGCAAGACCGGCGAAACTCTGATTAATCCATATATGCAATCCTAGTTGTCGCCATTCAGTTATAAAAGCAATAGAGGTAAAGATAATCGCTAGCCGTCCCCAAGGTAGAGAATTTCTCATAGCTACTAGCTTGGGTTTTTGGGAAAATCCAATCTCTGCTGCTGCCATTCCTAAACAGAATATGCCTAAGAGCCAAGGATTGGCTTGTTCAAGAAATCCATTGAACAAATATATAGGTGTTAGACCAATTACAAAGGCGATGATGACAAGCATCAACAATCCAAAACCCCGCCATATAGGCAACAGTAATAGCGGAAACAAAAAGTACATTTGCCATTCTGTTGGAATACTCCACATAGGTGAGTTGATAGTTATGTATGTACTCTCGCTAAGATTGTGAACTAATAGCAGGTGAGATAAAACATCAATCAAAGAGAATTTAGGAGAAAATGAGCCTAGTCCGGCTAATTCATTCCATTCAAAACTGGTAAATCTCTCTAAGATGAAGACAATTGCTCCTATTAGCAGACAGAACAATAAAGCTATGTAGTACGGGGGTAAAATTCGCCGCGATCGCCTCTTGATATAATTAATCAAACTCCCTGGCAATTGGCCGTTTTCAGAACGCGCTACTGGCAGCATCAAAACATAGCCAGAAAGTACAATAAAACTAATTACACTAAATGCACCATATTTCATAGTCCTCACAAAAAATAACCAGTGTATAGGTAATTGCTCTCCAATTCCAGGCTCAACGTGAACAAGTACAACATAGAGAGATGCTAATCCACGTAAGCCATCCAAGTAAGGAAGATGAAGTCTCTTATCAGTAGATTTTTCTGTTATTTTAGTCATTGACTTTATTTCCTACTATGGTTTTGCTGATAGATAAATTTACCTCTGGTTAAGGTGTTTAATAATACTCAGATTGTCTGTTTTATTGCCATTATTTTTAAGATGACATAGGCAATTCTGTAGACTGGGCAAATTCTTTACCGTCACGCTTTTTGATTACTCGTGCAGGTACACCCACAGCTACCGAAAATGGGGGAATATCTTTAGTAACAACAGCGCCAGCACCAATAACACTACCTTGACCAATGGTGACACCATCTAATACTTTCACCCCATGTCCTAGCCAACAGTCATCCTCAATCACGATCCCTTTGCAAGTAATACCTTGGTATTTAATTGGTTCTGTTGGATCTGCAAAATTGTGATTATTGCCATATATTGCAGTGTGGGCTGCAATTAAACAGTGTTTGCCAATTTTGATGTCTCCAGGGCCAGCAATACAAACACTAGGGCCAATAAAAGTATCTTGACCAATGTGAATAGAAGTGTTGTTTAGTGCCCCAATTAAAACGCTACGCTCAAGGATAACTCCATTTTCTAGATGAATTCTATTGTTTTCGTGTCCTTTTCCATCTATACGAACACCTTTGAAAATATAAACTCCATTCCCAATTTCAATAGCATCAGTACTAATAAATTCAACACCGTCTTGAATATAAACTGAGCTACCTATCCTAGAAAAAATAGTGCGATATAGTAAAGTACGTAACTTTACGCCCCCAAAAATTGTTGGAATATCGCCTAAAAAAGTAGTTAATACAAGTTGTTGAAACCGCTTCAATTTTGAAAAGTCTTTCAAGTTATTCATGACTATATTATTTCCAGCTAAATTGTGTTCTTGGCGATTTATGGAATCGTGAAATACCTAAATGAAGACATCCTGTATTTGAGTCTTGTTATATACCATCTATATTTAGATATATGCATTTTTAACTTGCAGATATATAACAAATAAGATGGCTAAGATAAAATTTTTCAACCATTTGAAAAACCCAAGGCAAGCTCTAAATCTAAAAGCTATTAGATACAGGTGTTATTTAATTGTTAGACATAGCTATGAAATGCTGTAATGACAGCAGTTTGCAAGTGTCTAAATTTCTACTGTATTATTTAGTACGTATACTACTTGAAAATTAGAGGCAATACTTTTTAATATTCGGAACTGATGAATACTGAAGCTTAATGCTTTACCACAACATCAAACACCTAACTATAAATGTGTATTAGTTAGTAATTTGACAAGCTACTATAATTCAGATATTCAGTCATCAAATATCAAAATAGTTATTTCAATTCAACTACATCTTTTTATACTGTTCCAAAGCCGGAATCAAATTTCCTCTCTGCCATCAAGATGTAATTGTCGAATTCCTCGTAAAATTTCCAAGCAAGTACAAGCGCGTTAAATTAAGGGGGAGTATCTCCAACTTCAGCCATCACATTGAAGTTAACCATTGGAGCAAACAAATAAATACTTCCCCGATTACTATAACGGCTTACTTGCAGCCAGTTTTTAGAGTCTGCTGCTTTTGTCATCATTACGTACACAGAGAATTTACATATTCACTAAAGCGCCTTTATAGTGACAAAATTAGTGTGCTTTCACCATCGTAGAAGAGACTTACAAAAGTATCATCAAGAAACCGTAAAGTTTAAATGAAAAATATAAAGTTTTGAAAATAAGCGTATTTTTATAATCAGTAATTTACTGATTTAAGATATTAATGATACTATCTATAAGTCTCTATTAATTAAATATATAACCACTCAAAATCAGAGTAAATACAGATATAAAAAAGCGACCAATATTCTATGTTTTGTGCTTTATTAGACTGTTAATTCATGATTTTGAGTAGTGCCAATAACCTTTTTACTGGTGTTTGACAAAAATCTAGCTAAACAGTAAAACAGGAATGTGGCTGCTGCGTAGCATTTGGGCTGTAGTACTGCCAATGACTAAGTGCCGAATGCGGCTGTGCCTGTAGGTTCCCATAATCAGTAAATTAATATCTTGCTTTTCTATGTAGTTGGCTATAACCTTTTCTGGTTCGCCATGTATTAGGGACTTCCAAGAAATAAATTATCCAATCTTGTGGGGTGGGCATCTTGCTCGACTTTGGTTACTGGGCGGGCGGGGATCAACAACTGCCTAAAATTATAGCCAACCACTTTTCAAACATCCTGTAATATTAATCCTCAGTGATCAACTTTCTCTCTTCAGGGAGTAAGGTAGTTTCATCTTTAAAGCGATCGCTATCGAGGGATTTGGCTTGAGTTATATAGGGTTTGATAATTAGACTGACGCCTATTGTCCAACCTAATGCAACCATCCAACCTGCGAGAATGTCACTGGGAAAATGAACGCCCAGATAGATACGACACCACGCAATAGCTATGATGTATAAGCTACCCAATAGGAGAACCAACAAGCGCCAGGAACTAGCCCAAGTGAAGAATAGCAAAATTGCTACCAAAGTTATACTCGTCATGGCATGAGCACTGGGAAATGAAAAACTATACTCAGGTGCAATGGAATGCCACAATTGTGGACGCACTCGATGCATTAATTCCTTTGCTGTGCGGTTGATAATCACACTTCCCAATGAGGCGGTGAGTAAATAAGCTAGCGATCGCCAGCGTTTTTGACGTAGTAGTATTATTGCGATCGCACCTAAAATCGGTATCGCTGTCCAAGGCAATCCAATTATAGCTAGCGTCACTGCTAAAAAATCAAGCTGTGGGTTGGCTGTAGAATGAACCGCTAACAAAATAGGCACATCCCACGGAAAGCCTGCTTCATTCTCCCATATCTTCGCTGTCAGGATTTCAAAGACCTGCAAAGGTAAATATACTCCGATTAAGAGGAGTAAGAGCGATCGCCAACGAGCAATCAACAGATTTTTGAGAAAAGAAAGCGGCGACTGACTCTCTTTATTCGCTATTTTCCCTTTTTCCATATCTAAATTAAAAGACTGAACAACGACTTCACTGATTACAAATTACTGGAATCTTGAGAAGTTCCACAATGTTTACAGTATGACAAATGTTTATAAGTAAGATTATGACAGTTTTGGCATTCAATGTCCTGATAATAACCACAGTGCGGACAGTAAGTATCAAGATGTCGAATTTTCTTGGCACAATTGACACAGCGTGACTTTTGAACTCTGCTAGCTGCTTGGACTTTAGGATTAAATACAAATTTTTGAAAAAACTGAATAATTCCAAAACCAATAATTGGAATCAGCAAGATATAAATATAATTGATTAGAAAAAGTAACCCACCAAAAAGGGCACTAATTATATCAAAGAAAAATTTAAAGATTGCACCTATTTGAAGAAACTCAAATATTTTAACGATTAGTGGGATAAAAAATATAACTAGCAAATGCCAGCTAATTAGAGAGATAAGTCCATATCCTCTTCCTTGGGCAAATTTGTGAACTGATAAGGCAATGATAATCAGCGGTAGAAGAAAGAGAGACTGAAAAGCAAGCTGGATACTTGGATACCAAAATGACGCCTGCTGATAGCCTTTGTCAACTTCTCGGAATTGATTGTCATTTTTAATAAAAGCTAGAAAACTAATACTTTCCGGTTTGGCAAGCAGCTCATTTTTAAGAGTAGAAATTTCTTGTTTAAGGGTAGAAATTTGGCGATTATTTTGTTCTAATCTCTGTTTAGCTTTTTCAGCACTGACTTGATTAATTGATTGTTCACGACCCTGACCTGCAATTTTTTCTAAAAGCGTTGAGTCATATTGGGATTTAATAGTGCTATTGGCTTGTTCAAGGGTACTGATTTTAGCTTGTCTCTGATCAATAGTTTTGATGATTTGCTGCTTTTCAGGATTGTTAATTTTATCTTTGTAGTCTGCATATTGCAAGCACGTTGTAGAAACCTTACCTAGGTGACCTACTTCGGCTTGTTGATAGTTTTGCTGAAAACTCTGTTGATTGTTTATGTTATATGGTAATGAAAGTTTAACAATTTCATAGTCTTTATCTTGAGTGGTTTTTGCTCGGTAATTTTGCCACTCTGAATAACATGGATAAGCCTCAGTTGGGCTGATATGCCATCTGCTAATATCATCGAGTCCGGTAAAAACATTAATTAAGATAAAAATATCAATTATAATAACGACTATCAAACTCACTTTATTCAGTGGTTCGTTGTCGATTTTCCTTGATTTACTGAAAAACTGACTCAAAAGACGGCGAATTCTAGCAAACATATTTTTTTTGAATAAATTGAAGTGTAATCCGAATTAATTTTATATGATCGGTAGTGACTAGCTAGTACAATACGGCGTAAATAAGGTTAGGGTATAAATAATGTAGATAACTGGATTACTTATGCCTTGCCAAGCGCTAACAATTACCTTGAGTGATGCAAACCAGGAAGCCCTCGAAAAATTAGCGAATCGACCCAGTACGCCATAACAAATAGCACAACGTGCCCGGTTTGTGCTAAAAGCTGCTGAGGGGAAAAATAATGCCGAAATTGCTCGGACGCTCGATATCAGCATCAAGATGGTGCGGCAGTGGCGACACCGCCCTTGTTGATAGCAGTGAGCAATCCAAGACGGTGACTGAGCGATTGCTTGATAGTTTGCGTCCTGGTGCACCGTTAAAATTTACCCTGGAACAGCAAGTTGAATGCATGGCGATCGCGTGCCGTGACCCAATACAATATGGTCGTCCCATAAGTCATTGGAGCGTTCATGAACTAGCGGATGAGTTATAAGTTTTTCCATCATTAATAATAAAATCAATATTTTTTCTCTTGCGTATGGATTTTCATGCTCTTTTAGCGTTTTTAGTAACCGTTCCTTCTGCTCTTTAGAAAGATGGTTTTTTGCTGGCATAGGTGGCTGATGCTAGGTTAATTACTTAGCTTTATTATACAATCAAGCTGCGTAACAGCTTATTTAGTACGTAATGATGGAAATAAACATATCATTCCATCTGGCTAAAAAGTCTAATTTAATACAAAGTTAGAAGCACGGCAGTATCCACCTCAGCTTTATTAGAGCAATCCTGATATAATAATTTTTCGGATCGTCCTGACCTGAGATGTAGTAATAGATAATCTCTTCATAGGGATAGGAAGCTTTTCCTTCACCAATCAGCTATAAAGCCCTAGAATCATGCTCCTAGTCACGCTAAACTACACTACTGTGCGTTCAATTTTAACTGTCAGGACACTTACACTTATCTATTAATGAGTGGCTTCATAACTGTTTATTCCATTGATATGGACTGGTGCGCTATCCATCGGTTGCTGTTAACAAATCACTTACAAAAAATATGTCAATCAGCTGGATTTACCTCATCATAGCAATTATCTTTGAGGTTTCAGGCACAACTTGCATGAAATTATCGCAGGGATTTACTAAAATAGTTCCTTCGGTATTAATATTTGTCTTCTATGGACTGTGCTTTACTTTTTTGACTTTTGCTCTCAAGAGACTTGAAGTGAGTGTAGCTTATTCTGTCTGGGCTGGATTGGGAACTATCCTAGTTGCGCTTATTGGTATTATCTGGTTTCGTGAATCTGCCACATTGATGAAACTTTTGTCAATCGCCTTAATAATCATAGGGGTAATTGGTATAAATGCAAGTGAATAAATTAAACAAGTATGAGTTTAGGAAAATATCTTTGAATTGATAGACAAAAATGAGATGCTTCCTATCAGTGCTTGTTAGATTCTAGATCAGTCTAAACAATCAGTCTTTAAACGGACATGATCTTAGACATTACCCAGATAAAAAATACCTCGTCAATGTTAAAATAGACGAGGTAAATAAACCAAAACTGATCATTTTGCTGGTTGCTGTTGTAGGGAATACACCAGCAATTTTTATTGTTCCGCTAGCAGAGCAAAATGAGCAGACTTAGCTAAATGCTCTTAAAAGTATAGTAAACCTCGGTAAATATAGCCCACAAGTAATTGACTTTTAATACTTTAGCAGAGACCATCAAAGTCATGCAGCCAAAATGGCAAGTTTTTTATACACTGAGGCGTAAAGAACATTGCATAATAGTATCAACTTACAGCAATTATCAGTAGTTCAACCATAGTTTAGGGATGCACAATTGTGAATCCACACAACGGATTGTGCTTCAAATAAATAGATGAAAAAGACTTGAGCACCAGCTTATTAGGTCAAAATTTATTAAACCCAGCAGAACGACGATAAAGTAACCAGATGAACAGTGGTGAACCCAGCAAGGCGGTGACGGAACCTACTGGTAGTTCTACTGCTCCTAACCTAGAGAGTAAATCTGCAAAAGTCAGCAACCATGCACCTGCAAGGGCAGAGAGTGGTAAAACAAAGCGATGATCTGTACCAACGATGAGGCGGACACCATGAGGGACAACAAGACCAACAAATCCAATCAAGCCACTGATGCTGACAGCACCTGCGGCTAATAGAGTGGCGACACCACCAATTAACAGGCGCGATCGCGTCAACGAAACCCCCAAACCCACAGCCAAATCATCTCCTAAAGCCAGCACGTTTACCGATCGCGCCAACAAGCATCCCCCAATCAATGCAACGATGATATAAGGAGCAGGTGTAGCAATTTCTTGCCAACCCCGTCCATTAAGACTACCAACTAACCAACTGAGCGCAATTTGAATTTGACCGTCTTCAGCTAAAAGCAGCAATGTACTTTGTACAGCACCAAATAAAGAACTCACCGCCACTCCACCTAAAATCAACCGCTCAACAGAAATCCCCGACCCCGCACGACCGAGTAAAATAACGATCGCAGAAGTCAAAATAGCCCCCATCCACGCTGCTAAAGGAATTGCGATCGGGAATATTTGCCACACGATCATCAGAATCACAATTAATCCTGCACCCGCTGAAATGCCTAAAATAAATGGATCAGCAAGACTATTACGTAACATTCCTTGTAGCAGCGCTCCTGACATTCCCAAAGCTGCACCGACAATGAGAGCCGCCGTAATGCGTGGAAGACGCAAATCCCAGAGAATTGTCTGTTTAATTGGATCGCCTTTGTGGAGAATGGCTTGCCACAATTCCGACATATTTAAAGGTACTGCTCCTTGAGAAAGCGACAGTACTAGCGTTACCACCAATGCTGTACCAAGGAGGAAAACAGCCCAAAATACACGGTGTTTAGTAAAAATTGTCTCAAATGGTCTAGGCAACATAATTCGTAATTCGTAATTATTACCCTAAAACTGAAGTCGCTTGCTCAGAAAAATGAATCATCCCTTTTATCTCCATCAATGAACTGAAGTACTATGACTTTCGTTACGAATTACGAATTACGAATTACGAATTATTCCGTCAATTCCAGCCCACCTTGATAGCCAGTGACAATGCGACCACCATCTTTGAGGATGTGGACTTCTATCTGGTCGCTAGCCCAAGTAATTTGGTCTTGGAAAGCTGGGTTTAACACACGAACCCGTTGATTACTAGAAGAAACTGGAGAATCGGGAGAATTAATTGCCAGAGATTGTACAAAAGGCCCGTCAATCAAGATATCGAGTTGTTCTAACAATTCTTGGGAACCTGGTGGTGCGGATTGGGACTGTAGCTGCTTAAGAGTAAACCCAGTAAAAGACATTACATTTAACCCAGCAGCTTTGACTTTCCGAGCTAAAGATGCCAGGGCAGTTGCTTGCCAAAATGGTTCTCCACCAGAGAATGTTACACCCATATTGCGGGGATTGCTAAGAATATTCTCGGCAAGGGTATCCACAGCAATCAATTGGTTAGCCTCAAATGACCAGGAGTTAGTATTAAAGCAGCCAGGACACTCACGAAGACAACCTTGTACCCAGACGACTGCACGACAACCAGGGCCATTAACTTCTGACTGATCAACATAACCCATAATGTTGAGATAGCCAGGGGGAATTTCCATGAGTGCTAGCGATGGGTCAGTTGGCTTAATTTCCATCTCTTTAACTCCTTTGAGCCGTTGCCTGTTAACTGTTAAATATAGCGAATCTCCAGTTATATAACCGTGACAATAGTTATATACAGGAGAATAAAGAAGGCAGGAGGCAGGCTTTAGGGTTTGCAGCAAGCACTAAAGTGCTTAGAGGATGTTTGAAAAGTTTTGGGCGAATATAATTTCGCTACTACACAGGCTAAGTCCACCTGCGTGGACTAGCAGAAAATCGAGTTTTATAACCCAATACGCTTGGGTTAAGGGTTATTGGTGTAGATAATTGGTCTTTGAAGACGCGATAAATCGCGTCTCTACATCAGGGTTTTGTTGCTCATTCTGAACTGTATTGTTTTATAACCCGCGTCGGCGGGTTTTGTATGTGTAGCCGCGACTTCTAGTCGCAGAGGCAACTTATTTTTCAGCCAGAATCGCGTAAATTTCCCGTTTAACTTGCTCTAAAAGCTCACGAACCCGATTTATTCGCTCCATATTGCCACTACGAGCAACCTGCACCACAACAGCAGCTAATTCTGTTGCCGCATTCCGCAGTTCAATAAACTCTTGGGGCTTACCTGTCACAAAACTTTTGAAGGTATCCCAAGGAGAGTCCGAAGTTTCCTGTTGGGTACGTTCTGCCAATAATTGTCTACCCTCATCCGTAATCGTGTAAATCCGTTTGCCGCCTTCCTGGGCGCTCTTGAGATAACCACCTTCTTCCAGCAATTGGAGTGTTGGATACACTGAGCCAGGACTGAGGCGACGGAAACCACCATAGCGAGTTTCCATCTCTTTAATCAGGTCGTAACCATGACTAGGATGCTCGGATAACAATTCCAGCAGAATGAACTTGATGTCACCCCGACGAGTCCGATATTCATCTCCCCAACCACGACCAAATATTTCATTGCCAAAGTGTTTCTCATGATGTCTACCATGATGTTTGCCATGTTGAAACCAAGACCTGACAAGCAATGAATCATCTTCGTTAACTCCTGCCCATGCAGGTGTTCCAAAGCGTGACCGAAAATGTCTAAACATAAGTGAATCTCAAATCAACTTTCTCTAATATACGATATATCGGAATATATCACGATATATCGGAATAGAATTTTGATGAAGATTTTTGAAGTGTAAAAGAGATTAGGGACTGAAAAGAGGCAAAGGGAAAGGGGTAGGGTGCTGCTCTTGCTGAGGAGAATGACACTAAGAAAAGCCGCAAAAGCTCGTTCTGACTGATTCCCCGCTTCCAGGCTGGGAATCAGTCAGAAAAAGGACTGTATCTTTTACGAGCGAGAGTAGTCCTGGTAAACACTTGTATTAGAAGTTGCAAGTTGCTAATTTTGCCTCAAGATTTTTTGCTTCGTTAAGGTATAAAATAAAACAAAATTTTCACTTAATAAAAAATGCCTTAGCATTTTAAAATACAGGATTAAGCCACAATCAAAAAATTTTATCCTAAAATCAAATATTCAGTGAATTTACGTATGCAAATTTAAGTCTTCTCAATGAATAGTAGAATTAGCCCATACAGGAGAAGACAGTGACGCTCTTAAACGAAGCTCAAATAGAGCAGCTAAAGGAAATAACCACACACTTGCGACAAGTAAGACAAGAAAAATCCATCCGCATAGAAGAAATAGCCGCTCAAACACTAATTAGAGCAGGTGTTTTGCAAGCTTTAGAAGAAGAACGATTTGAAGAATTGCCTGAGCCTATTTTTGTTCAAGGATTCATCCGTCGCTATGGAGATGCTTTAGGACTGGATGGAAATGCTCTATCTTACACCTTTATAAGCAATGTTGTCCGCCAAGACTCCAATAAGAATCATAAAAATTCAGACAACAAGCCAAATACATACATACCTCTTGTTTTTACCTACATTCTATTATTAGTAGCTGCATCTACTGGCCTTTTATATATACTTAACCCACCACAAATTGCATCTGAAACCGTGACTCCAGAAGTCAATGGTGAACAATCAATAGTCACTAATCAGTGAGTGGGGAAGATGGGGAAGATGAGGGAGAAATAAGCAGTGCCCAATCCCCAATACCCCATACCCAATTTCAAGATATTTGCGGTTTACGCAGATGCCAAGTAGTGGATTGCTCATAGGCATAAGCTACTTGAAACAGTAGGTCTTCTCGGAGCACATTGCCAATTAACTGTAATCCTATTGGTAGCCCCTGATCATCAAAACCACATGGCAAACTTAAACTGGGTAAACCAGCAAGATTCACAGGAATAGTCATTAAGTCAGTTAAATACATACTTAAGGGGTCAGTAGTTTTTTCCCCTGCTTTGAATGCTGTAGTGGGAGATGTGGGACAAACTAACACATCAACCGCACCAAAAGCCTTTTCAAAGTCTTGCTTAATCAAGGTACGGACTTTTTGCGCTTTCAGGTAGTAGGCGTCATAGTAGCCAGCTGAGAGGGCATAAGTGCCAATCATAATCCGGCGTTTGACTTCTGTACCAAAACCAGCGGCACGGGTACGAGTATACATTGATAGCAGATTATCGGCATCAGGAGCGCGATACCCATATTTCACGCCATCATAACGAGCCAGGTTGGCTGATGCTTCTGATGGGGCGATGATGTAGTAGGTGGGTAAGCCATAGCGAAAACGGGGACAAGAAATTGTGTGAATCTCTGCTCCCAAACTTTGTAGTTGATCTACTGCTTTGGTAACAGCTTGTGCTACTACAGGGTCTAAACCTTCACCAAAAGTTTCTTGAATGATACCAATTCTTAGCTGACCTCTGGGTTTGAAGTCTGGTTTTAAGCTAGCAGCGTAGTTAGGAATGGGAACTTTCAGGCTGGTAGAGTCTTTGGGATCGTGACCTGCGATCGCACTTAATAATATTGCCGCATCTTCTACCGTGTTTGCAAATGGCCCAATTTGATCTAAAGATGAAGCATAAGCCACCAAACCATAACGGGAAACTAAACCATAAGTTGGTTTCATCCCCACCACGCCGCAGAAAGATGCAGGTTGGCGAATCGAACCGCCAGTATCAGAACCGAGAGCAACTACACATTCTTGGGCCGACACCGCCGCCGCAGAACCCCCCGAAGAACCACCTGGAATTCGTGACAAATCCCAAGGATTAGCCGTAACTTGGTAGGCAGAGTTTTCTGTAGAACTGCCCATTGCAAACTCATCCAAGTTGGTTTTGCCTACCATTACCGCCCCAGCATCAGCCAGTTTTTGTGTTGCCGTTGATTCATAAGGCGGCACAAAATTTTCCAAAATCCGGGAAGCGCAGGTGGTAGGAACTCCCTTGGTACACATATTGTCTTTGATACCCACAGGAATTCCTGCTAGCAGTCCAATTTCTTCTCCCGCAGCGATTTTGGCATCCACAGCACCCGCTTGCTCTAATGCCCGTTCTGCCGTCACACACAAAAAGCTGTGCAGTTTCGGCTCTAACGCTTGAATGCGATCTAAAGCTTCTTGGGTAATTTCAACGGCAGAACGTTCTTTCTTAACCAGTTGTTGGTGCAACTCGCGGATGGATGCCATGATTGCTCTCTTTATGACTCACTCAAGTCATTGATTTTAGTACATATTGGTCGATATTGGTATCGCTATTGGGCATTGGGCATTGGGCATTGGGCATTGGGCACTGTTTATTTCTCCCTCATCTCCCCCTGCTCCCCTGCTTCTTCCCCTGTACAAACCATCTAAACTAAGCGGATTAATATGTATTGAAATGTGTTTAATAAGTTTAAAAAAGTAGCAAATATATGGCTATTAACTGTCTATTGAATAGTTTACCAAAGTTTTGATATATATTTGCTACTTTTGTGTAAGAGTATAGCAGTGTTTTCTAGTGATATAATTTTGTATTATAAGTACTATTAAGAATACATTTTTTACGATTTTATCAATTAATTAATTTCGTAAAACTTTTTTCAGGGGTAGGGTAGGATGATAAAAATAGCTACACGCAAATATTTAGGCAAACAAAATGTCTATGACATTGGGGTTGAGCGTGACCATAATTTTGCAATCAAAAATGGCTTAATAGCTTCCAATTGTTTCAATAAATCCCATTCAACAGCCTATGGTTATGTAACTTATCAAACAGCATATTTAAAAGCTAATTATCCATTGGAATATATGGCTGCGCTGTTAACCGCTAACAGTGGTGATACCGATAAGGTACAGAGATATATTACTAACTGTACAAATATGGGGATTTCCATAGATCCGCCAGATATTAACCGTTCCGGTGTTGATTTTACGCCAACGGCAGGAAAGATTCTGTTTGGATTTTCGGCGGTGCGTAACGTGGGGCAAAATGCGATCGCTTGTATTTTGGAAGCGAGAAATGAGACAGGAGAGTTTAAGTCCCTTGCGGATTTTTGCGATCGCGTCGATTTACGTGCTGTTAACCGCCGAACTCTAGAGTCGCTGATTTATTGTGGAGCCTTTGACAAAATTGAACCCAACCGCCAACAGTTAATTAACGACTCAGAATTAGTGTACGATTGGGCACAATCTCGCGCTAAAGACAGAGCCAGTGGTCAAGGTAATCTGTTTGATTTATTGGGCGATGGTTTTTCTTCGACTCAGAATAAAAGAGCAAACAATGCCTTTGAAACTGCTCCCAAATCTAAACCCGTGACGGATTTACCCCCACAGAAAAAATTGCAGATGGAGAAAGAATTATTAGGTTTTTATGTATCAGATCATCCATTGAAATCCTTACGACAAATAGCACCACTTTTGACTCCAATTAACCTTTCACAACTGGGAGAACAAAGGGAAGATACAAGACTTTGTGCAGTTGTCATGTTAAATAACGTCAAAAAAGTGGTGACTAAAAAAGGCGATCAGATGGCAATTTTGCAAATAGAAGACTTAACTACACAATTAGAAGCTGTAGTTTTCCCGAAAACTTATGAACGCATTAGTTCCCTACTCCAAGTTGATACTAGATTAATTATTTGGGGAAAAGTAGATCGACGCGATGAGCAAACTCAATTTATTCTTGAAGATGCAGAACCAGTGGAAACAGTACAAATGGTGATGGTGGAATTAAATCCTCAGCAAGCAGGTAACATGGAAGACTTACATCGCTTGAAAACAATTTTGCAAGAACATTCAGTAGACAAAGAAAAGGCAAAAATGCCAGTGATTGGAATTATCCAAACTGAAACTTCTCGTAAACTTGTTCGCTTGGGTTGGCAATTTTGCGTACAAGATTCTAGAATAACCGTTCAAGCTTTGCAAAATGCTAGTTTTCCTGCTCATATAAAATCGCTGACTGGTAGCTGACACCAGAAGTGAAAAATCCACCAATACTGAAAAGCAGCTTAAAAATTCGTTGATTGAACTGTCAACAGTAAATCGCCTTAAGTATTCAGGATTTTAATCGTTTTTTTAGTTACTTATGCTGATGATAATTTCCTTGAGGGAGTGGTATCTTTTTATGCTAAGACCCTTAAGGCTGCGACCGGGGGAAGGAGTTAGAACTTGATGATTGTAAACGAGCTACATAGATTTGTTTCATACTGTAAAAAAATTCAACCCCAAACTCACGAGGACATTCAAAAATTTTTTGAAGGAGTGATATTGTTTCCTTATGATAAGGAACTTCTATTACAAGCTTATTTATTTCTGAATATTAAAGAATTGTTTCCCTCGTGCGCTGAATTGCTGTTATTTGAAAAGTCTCCAATTTCAGATTATACAGATTTAGGAAAGTGTGATTTTGTCTTCTTGACCTTTAAAGGTAGTCTGTTTTTAATTGAAACTAAGTTTATTGATACAGAAGCAACTGGAGCGACAGAACGGAAAAGAAGAAATAAACATAGAAACAAGGTGTTTGAGCAAGTTATTACTCTAAAAGGTAGATTTAGCGAATATTGGAATATGAGGCTAGATCAATTAGAGTGCGGGGTTTTCACAACAGATCCAGAAGTTGCTTGGCGAGGAAATGGTGTGAATGTCATATCTAAATCAATATCTATAGATAAACTTGAACAATGGCGAAGAAGTTATCACAGTAGTGAAAAGTTTTTATCTCATCAAGATGGATCAAAGTTTGAGGAGAAGGTTAATTTTAAAAGTTGAGCCAAGACCCAAATATACTTCTTAGAGTGAATGGTGTATGGGGCATAAGTTCAATTCGCAATTCGCAATTAACAATGCCCCATACACCAACCCAGAGAAATCATCTGGGTTTTCCTTCCATCAATCTTTACTGCCAAACATAGATAAGGACAAACAAAATAATCCAGATAACATCGACGAAGTGCCAGAACAACGAGGTTGCATTGACGCCGAAGTGACCTGTATCGTAATTGCCAGGGATGAAAGAACGGATCAAAATTATTAACTGCAACAGGATACCAGTGAAAACGTGCAAACCGTGGAAGCCTGTAAGTAGATAAAACGTTCCACCAAATACCCCGGAAGTGAAACCAAAGGCGAGGCCGTTCCATTCAATCGCCTGTCCAACTAAAAAGTAAGTTCCCATCGCCATTGTTGCCAAGAGAAACAGGCGGAATTTTACTAAGTCGTGGCGTTGAAGGGCGCGTTCTGCTAAGTAAATTACAAAGCTACTAGCAACCAGAATTACTGTGTTGATTGTCGGTTCTTTTACTTCTAGTCCAGAAACACCTGCTGGTAGCCAGTTAGGGGTTGTTGTTTTGTAGATGGCATATCCAGCGAAAAAACTTAAGAAGATGACGCTTTCTGAGAGGAGGAAGACGATGAAGCCAAACATTTTGTTGCCTTCTTCGTCGTGGGTATGTTCTGCGGCTGTGTGGTGCAATTCTTCGGAATTGATATAGCTGTCCATTTTGCTTTTTGAGGGGGGGAATTTGAAACGCAAAGGTACGCAAAGGGAAGCGCAGAGGTACGCGGAGGGTTTTTGCGTCTTCCCGATAGTTTGCGTTTATTCTGGGAGGTTGGCTGTTAAGGGTTCTGATTTGCCGTAGCCGTAGGGTTCGGAGATGATGATGGGAGTTTCTTCAAAGTTTTCTACTGGGGGGGGTGAAGAAACTAACCACTCTAGTCCGATTGCTCGCCAAGGGTTAGCGGGTGCTTTCTCGCCTTGCATCCAAGAAATCACCATGTTGAATATGAAGGGCAAGGTGGACATTCCTAAGAGAAATCCGCCGAGGCTAGCGATGATGTTCCAGAATTGATACTCAGGGGCGTAAGAAGCAACTCGGCGTAACATCCCTTGCAATCCCAAGGGGTGCATGGGCAAAAAGTTGAGGTTTGTGCCGATGAAGGCTAACCAGAAGTGGATTTTACCCCAGCTTTCGGAGTACATTCGCCCGGTCATTTTGGGGAACCAGTGATAAATGGCTGCAAATAAGCCCATCGTCACAGTGCCATAGAGGACGTAGTGGAAATGTCCCACCACAAAGTAAGTATTGTTAACGTGGACATCAACGGGTACTGAGGAAAGCATGATGCCTGTGATTCCGGCGAAGACAAACATGACTAATGCACCCAAGGCAAACAGCATAGCGGTATTTAGCCGCATTTTACCGCCCCAAATAGTTGCTACCCAAGCAAATACTTTAATTCCTGTGGGGACAGATACAAACATCGTTGTCATCATGAAAATCAACCGCATCCAGCCAGGAGTACCGCTGACGTACATGTGGTGTACCCAAACGATACCGCTGACTACTGCAATCAACATTGATGAAACAGCAACTACTTTGTAACCAAATAGGGGTTTACGTGAATAAACTGGGAAGATTTCTGAGAAAATGCCGAAGATGGGCAAAATAATCACGTAAACGGCGGGGTGGGAGTAGAACCAGAAGTAATGCTGGAACATCACTGGATTCCCACCCTTGGCGGGGTCAAAAAAGGCAGTGCCAGCAGTTAAGTCTAGTAGCAGCATTACCGCGCCAGCTGTTAGGGCTGGTAGTCCAAAAAGTTGGATGATTTGGGCGCTAAATACTGCCCAGACAAACAACGGCATTTTAAAGAAGCCCATTCCTGGGGCCCGCATCTTAACGATTGTGGTGACAAAGTTCACTGCCCCCATAATTGAAGATACGCCAGATATTGCTACTGCTAGCAACCAGAGAACTTGACCATTAATCAAGTTACCTGTGGGATTCTGGAGACTAACTGGCGGGTAAGACCACCAGCCAGCTTGGGCTGGGCCACCAGGAACAAAGAAGCTACCCATCATCAAAATCCCAACTACTGGTACCATCCAAAAGGCGACGGCATTCAGGCGGGGAAATGCCATATCTCGCGCCCCAATCATCAGGGGTACTAGATAGTTGGCAAAACCAACGAGTGAGGGAAATGTCCACAAGAACAGCATCACAGTGCCGTGCATGGTGAACATCCCGTTATAGACGGTGCGATCGACTAAATCTGATTCGGGTGTCATCAGTTCTCCCCGCATCACCATCGCAAAGATACCGCCGACGAGAAAGAAGAAAAATGAAGTAACGAGATACTGGATACCAATTACCTTGTGGTCAGTACTAAAGCTGAAGTATTCTTTCCAGCTACTCGGAGATTCGTGGTTAGGCTTCTCATCAGGGAGGAGGATACCTTCAATAGGAACATTAGTCATGGTTACTTTCCTTTCAACCAGGTGAATTGACTAGAGGAGGTGCAGCAGGTGGAACTGTAACCCAACCAGTTTGAACTGATTGATGGGATGTTTGGGCATACTCAGAAGCCGCTTGATTATTTGCTATGGATGGCTTTTGGGTTGCAGCTTGTGCCAGCCATTGCTGATAATCTTCAGGAGATTCGACGATGACATTCGCTTGCATCGTCGCAAAGTATGTACCGCTATATTGAGAATCGGTCAATCGGTATTGTCCGGGGCGGATGGGAGTAAATTCAAAGTCGATCGCATGGTTAGGAATAATATCCTGCTTGAGGCGGAACGCAGGAATATAGAAGCCGTGCAAAACATCCTGTGATTTCAGCGCTAAACGTATCCGGCGATCGCTCGGTAAATGCAATTCGGTACTGGTAATATCTCTTTCGGGATAATGAAAAACCCACGCCCACTGTTTGGCTAGTACGTCTATTTTTTCTACAGGTTCCGCTAAAGCGTTAGCTGGTGAATCTTTTGGTTCTGCATAAGCCGATTCCATTCCCAATGGATTATGCAAATGAACTATTTCCGATGGGCCTTGAATTCCCATTTGTTCGTAAACTTGGTAGCTGTAGCCCGCAATCCACAACACTAACAGAATTGGGATTGCTGTCCAGACAACTTCTAAGGTGATATTACCTTCAATTGGGGGGCCGTCGGTGAAGTCATCTTTGACCGCCCGATGGAAGATCACAGAATACATTAAAGTACTTGTTACTCCCAAGAAGATGAAGGCACCGAGGGTTACTAAGAAGCTAATCAAATCATCAATTAGTACGGATTCGGCTGCTGCTTGGGGAGGAAGCCAGGAGTAAGACTGCTTGCCGATCCAGAGACTCGTAACAGTCACTGCGATCGCGCCTGTAAGCAGCGTCAAAATATTTAAAATCTTCTGGATTTTCATTGTCTTTGGTTATTGGGCATTGGGCATTGGGCATTGGTGGGCATGGGGCATTAGTCAAATGACAAATGACAAATGACAAATGACTTATTTGAGTGTTGTGTTCAGGTCTTGGTGCGATCGCAGCAAATTATCTGCCGTATTGTGTACGCCAAACTCGGCGGCTAGTTGCGCTCCTAGTGTGCCGTGGATGTACAGAATGAACATGATTGCTATGCCTGCGAACAGATAGATCCATTGCACTTCTCTATCTGTCTGTTTATATTCTTGTTTGCCCCAAACGAAGCGCTGCCATGCTCTCCAGATGGTCATGCCAACAATCAGCGCTAATAAAAACACACCACCCACACCATGCCAAAGCATAGTTTCCATTGCCTGCAATCCCCAGGCACTCTTCATATCAGCTGGTGGTGCTGCCAACAGCATTTCGTAAAAGCCTGCTCCCACTGTGAAAAATGTAATGATGCTGGCAGCTAACATGTTGTACCAGCCAACATCAAATAAGTTGTCACGTTCGACAGTAATTGCCAAAAATTTGAAGACCCATTTTTCAAAGGGGAACAGAACACCAACAATATCAAAGGTCATCGCAATGATGAACAAACCTATTGTCAGATGCACTAAGTTGGGATGAATGGGAATTGTGTAAGGTAATCCGTTTGGGCCTAGAGAGTCGGTTAATTGGTTAATCAATTCTGAGTTCATCGCAACAGACCATCCTTTACTGCTTCCACAACTGGTACGGTATGCAATCCATAGACCCAAACAAGTTCATCGCCGAGATATACTTGTAAGCCAACTATTAGGGTTAAAACTAGTCCGGCTCCCAAATAATAAATCGGTACTTTTTGCGGGTTACGGGCACGAATTACATAGCGCCAAGCTGTAATCGCTGTGATAATTCCTGAAAGCGACCAACCAATTAGCGTATGTAAATTCAGCACCGATTTAGCTAGGCTGTAAGGCTGTGCTAATCCTGCTTCAAACTGACCAAAAATAATTGCAACGAAGATTGCGATCGTGGCAACCAACATATTCCACCAACTCACCTCAAAAAGACCGGATTTACCAGTAAAATAGCCAATTACATCACAGAAGAAGGAAAACAACACCATCGCAATTACGAAGTGGACAACGATGGGATGAATCGTATCTGGATAGGGCAAATTGTGGTCGTTCAAGGATGTCAAATACTCAATCATCTTCTTCTCCTGGACATATCTACCGCACTTTGGTGAATCAATTTTGGATTTTGGATTGGCGATCGCGCAGTCTTAGCGAGCGTCTTTTAGATTTATTCCGTCCCAGACGAGATATAAACTAGAAGACCCTAATCAAAAATCTCAAATCGCTAGTCAAACTTCAATAATTGATGGACACTCACTAACATCACCACAAGTATCCATCCATAATCGACCGAATTCTGTTCAATATCTGCGCTGTTCAATACGCTTAATCATGTCTTAGCTTTTTGTAGTCAAATCTAGTTAAATTGCCTACATGGAATAATTTTGGGTTTGATTCATTTCCTTATGCTAATAGTCTGCAACAGCAATTCTTGATGTAGCTAAATCAAATCGCTGTCGTTTGTTGATTTGCTTAACCTATCCTTTAGCTTAAGTAAATTTTTATGAATTGTCAAAACAATAAATATTAAACTTTTAAAAGTTAGTATTTGACAAAAAAATATTTTAATAATGTATTTGTTTTTGCATTATTTTAAATATAAAAAAAGTCCAGATACGATATTTGTCTGTAAGGTATTTCACAATAATCAAATATTTGTTTGTAATGCAAATAACAAAAATGTTTGAACCACTCAAAAAGCCCCTGAAAATCAGAAAAGGAAGTAATCAAGCTATAAAAGTGTCGAATCCAGGTTAAGTCAGAAACCAGTAATACAGTTTATAAGAAGAATTCAGAAGTCAGAATTCAGTATGAATTCTGTACGAGTGGGTGACGAATATTGGTTAAAATCGTACTTCGTCCCGCTACGCTAACGCCCGAAGTCAAGCGAAAAAAATTAAAATATTCTCGCCTTAAAACTCTATCCCTTTATCGGTAGAGTATTCTGAATTCTGTTAGCGCAGCGGGGCGTAGCCCATTCTGTATTCTGACTCCTGTTTTTATTGCAACAGGTTCGCTTTTTTCCTCTGATATTATTTTCATAATTCTTTCATTTTTATCTTCCTTCTGCTAAAGTGAGACAAAAGTGAGAAGATTATGAAATTACTATAATGAGATTTAATATCAGTAACTTTCAGATGCAACTACCGCAGTACGGACAAAAATTGGCTGTAGTGTCTGGGCTGCTATTGGGGCTATGTTTGGCTGGGTGTAGTCCGTCAACCTCCAATTCTCAACCACAGTTAAGTCCAAACCCAGGTACAACTACCACCAGTAATCTAGAAAAAAAAGATAAAAAAGTAGTTCTTACCACCTTTACAGTCATCGCAGATATGGCACAAAACGTGGCGGGAGACAAGGCGACTGTCGAATCTATCACCAAACCAGGGGCAGAAATTCATGGTTATGAACCAACTCCTAGCGATTTGGTGAGGGCGCAAAAAGCAGACCTAATTTTAAATAATGGTCTGGATTTAGAGCGTTGGGCACAGAAATTGTATAACAGTGTTCCTAATGTTCCTCACGTTACTCTAACTGAGGGGATTGAACCTGTGGAAATTGCGGAGGATGCCTACAGAGGAAAATCTAATCCCCATGCTTGGATGTCACCACAAAATGCCTTGATATACGTAGAGAATATTCGCAAGGCATTAGTTAATTTGGACTCAGCGAATGCAGAGACTTATAATATCAATGCCAAAGCATACAGCGAAAAAATTAAGGAAGTCGATGATAGACTGCGAAAAGCCGTGTCGGTAGTTCCAGCAGACAAGCGCTACATGGTAAGCTGTGAAGGCGCATTTTCATACGTTACCCGCGATTATGGCTTGAAAGAAGTTTATCTCTGGGCGGTCAACTCTGAACAGCAAGCTACTCCCAAACAGCTAGAAAAAGTCATTGAGACAGTTAAGAAAAATAAAATACCTGTAGTTTTCTGTGAAAGTACGGTTAATGACGGAGCGCAACGTCAGGTAGCTAAAGAATCGGGAGCAAAGTTTGGTGGAGTGTTTTACGTTGATTCCCTGTCTCCATCTGATGGACTAGCACCGACTTATCTAAAGTTGCTAGAACTCAACATTACTACTCTAACTCAGGGGTTAGAGGAAAAGTGAGCAAGTATGTGAGAATAAATATAATTATTAAAAATTGGCTTTTATTAAGGACTTGAGTCCTTTTTTGTTCTCTGGAAAACATTACATGTTCACCAAGAGGGCTGGAGTCACTCACTAAAAAATACTGATTAATTTTAGAGGTAATTTTTAATGAAATCCATTTCTATTGATGTCGAAAATCTGACGGTTGCTTACCACGGCAAAGTTGCTTTACATGGTGCTTCTTTGCAAATCCAAGCAGGTTCAATCAGTGGTTTAGTGGGGATGAATGGTAGCGGTAAATCAACATTGTTTAAGGCGATTATGGGGTTTTTGAAGCCAGTCACGGGACGGGTTTTGATTAATGGCTTACCGATAAAAAGTGTACAGAAAAAAAGCTTAGTCGCTTATGTGCCACAGTCAGAAGAAGTGGACTGGAATTTTCCAGTAAGTGTCCATGATGTGGTGATGATGGGACGCTATGGATACATGAATATACTGCGAATTCCATCGGCGAAAGATCAGAGAGTAGTGAGGGAAAGCTTGGAAAGGGTGGAAATGTGGTCGATGCGCGATCGCCAAATTGGAGAACTCTCTGGTGGACAAAGAAAACGTGCTTTTCTCGCCCGTGCTTTGGCCCAACAGGGAACAGTTTTACTATTAGATGAACCTTTCACTGGGGTAGATATAAAAACGGAAAAAGCGATGATTGACTTATTACTAGAATTGCGAGAAGAAGGTCATACAATTTTGATTTCTACCCATGATTTATCTTCTATCACTACTTTCTGTGACCAAGTAGTACTCATCAACCGTACTATTCTAGCTTATGGCGATACATCCGAAGTCTTCACAGAAGAAAATCTCTCACGGACTTTTGGTGGTTCTCTTGGAGATTTATCTCTCAGCAAAAGCAAAATAATTCGTGGTAATCAAAATGAATTCGATTAATTTAAATTGGTAATTGATATTCCTGATATTATATTTTAAAAAATATGAATACTCTCGCATTCTTAGACTGGTTAACCGCACCCCTACAGTATGAATTCATGGTGAAGGCAATTTGTGTAAGTGCCTTAGTTGGGGTGGTATGTTCTGTTTTATCTTGTTTTATGACCCTTAAAGGTTGGGCATTGATGGGAGATGCTGTTTCTCACGCAGTAATGCCTGGGGTAGTAATTGCTTATGTTTTAAATATTCCTTTCGCCGTGGGCGCTTTTGTATTTGGAGTAGGTTCAGTTATTGCCATTGGTTATATCAAAGCGAAGACGAGAATTAAGGAAGATACTGTCATCGGACTTGTATTTACAGGATTTTTTGCTCTGGGTTTGGTACTAGTTTCCAAAACTCCAAGCAGCGTAGATTTGACGCACATTTTATTTGGGAATGTCTTGGGTATTTCTAATGAAGACATTATCCAAACGGTGATTATTAGCGTCATTACTTTAGTAACAATAGCAATTTTACGCAAAGACTTACTATTATTTTGCTTTGATCCTACTCATGCACGTTCCATCGGCTTGAACACAGGGGCGCTTCACTATATTTTACTATCATTACTCTCGCTAACTGCTGTCGCCGGACTCCAGACAGTGGGAATTATTCTCGTTGTAGCTATGTTAGTTACTCCGGGAGCAACGGCTTATTTATTAACAGACCGTTTCGACCACATGATACTAATTGCAATGGCATCTGGAGTATTTTCTAGTGTTATGGGGACTTACATCAGCTATCATATCGATGGTGCAACTGGAGGTTGCATTGTGGTGTTGCAAACCTTGTTGTTTGTCATAGCAATGATTTTTGCACCTAAGCATGGGTTGCTAGTAAGAGCAAAGAAGCAAGAAAACACTGACTGATTCAGTATGAAAGAGCCTTTGCTATTTACGTAACACACATTCCGTAGGTGTGAGGACGAAACAAGTGTCATTTAAAATTGTGGTAATCGGTACTTCTTTAGGCGGATTATCAGCATTGAAAATAGTTCTGGGAAATTTACCAGTAGACTTCCCTGTGCCGATCGCGATCGTGCAACACCGCCACAAAGAGTCTGGCAACACACTTCAGGAGTTATTACAAGAATCCACTTTGTTGAAAATGCGAGAAGTGGAAGACAAGGATCAAATACTGCCAGGATATATCTACATAGCTCCAGCAGATTATCATTTACTGGTTGAACCAGGTCACTTTGCCCTTTCAACTGATGAGCCTGTTTCTTATGCTAGACCATCTATTGATGTGCTGTTTGAGTCGGCAGCCGATGTCTACACTGAGCAAGTTATTGGTGTAATCTTGACAGGAGCAAACCAAGATGGTATGCAAGGTCTTAAGAAAATAAAAGAGCGGGGAGGAATTACTATTGTACAAGAACCTGCCACAGCTGAGAGCGATATTATGCCAGAAGCAGCAATTTCTGCTGTTACAGTAGACTGGATTTTGACACTCTCAAACATTGCTTCCCAGATGGTCAAGCTTTGTCACTTATCACAGAAATAAACCGATGCAGATGGAATCCAAAGTCAACATCCTCCTAGTGGATGATAAACTAGAAAATTTGCTGGCACTAGAGGCAATCCTAGAAAAACTAGGGGAGAATCTCGTGAGAGCTACTTCTGGGGAAGAAGCTTTGCGGTGTCTGCTGCATCAAGATTTTGCAGTGATTTTGCTAGATGTGCAAATGCCTGGGATGGATGGCTTTGAAACTGCTACCTTGATTCGCAATCGGGGGCGATCGCGTCACACTCCAATTATCTTTCTTACCGCCTTTAGCACCAGCGACCAAATGCTGTTTAAAGGCTATGCTTTGGGTGCAGTTGATTATTTGCTCAAACCACTAGACCCCAATATCCTGACTTCTAAAGTCATAGTATTCGTAGAACTATTTAAGAAAACAGAAGCCGTCAAGCAACAAGCAGCGCAATTAGTAGCTGTGAATACAGAACTCAGGCAAAGTGAAGAACGATTCCGATCGCTAAGTACCTGCTCACCCGTTGGCATTTTTGAAATTGATACTGAAGGCGGCTGTAAGTATACTAATCCTCGCTATCAGGCAATTTGTGGTTTGAAAGCGGCAGAGAGTTTAGAAAAAAGATGGCTGGAATCTGTTCATCCAGAAGACAAAGAACGAGCAGTTGCTAGTTGGTCTGCCTACATTCGTGAAGGTCGCGACTATTCAGAAGAGTTTCGCTTTCAAACTGCTCATGGTAGCGATCGTTGGGTTCAGGTTCGCTCATCACCAATGCTTTCCGGTCAAGGGGAATTAGTGGGATATGTGGGAACCCTTGAAGATATTACGGAACGCAAGCAAGCAGAAGAAGTCCGCGCTCAAGTAATTCGAGAACAGACAGCAAGACAAGAAGCAGAAGCGGCAAATCGGATGAAAGATGAGTTTCTTGCTGTTCTCTCCCACGAACTCCGCACACCCCTAACCTCGATGTTGGGCTGGTCAAAAATTCTCCGCGCCAAGAAACTTGACGAAAAAGCTACTTCCCGCGCCTTGGAGGCGATTGAACGCAACGCTACATCTCAAATGCAACTAATTGAGGATATCTTGGATGTATCTCGGATTATCCGGGGTCAGTTGCGGTTAAATGTATCTGCGGTGAATCTGCTCTCGGTGATGGAAGCAGCATTAGAAGCAGTGCGTCCCCTTGCAGAACCAAAAGATATTAAGTTAAATACTGTCCTGGATACTTCCATAGGGTCAGTTTATGGCGATCCAGCCCGTTTACAGCAAATAGTTTGGAACCTATTAACTAATGCCATTAAGTTTACGCCTAAAGGTGGTAGGGTCGAAGTCAGGCTATCAAAATATTTTGGATTTTCGATTTCAGATTTGGAATTGGGATCTGATGGTGAAAATTTAGACTCTTTAGACACTGATAAAAGCAGTAATCTACAATCCAAAATTCAAAATTCAAAATCCCAGTACGCCCAAATTCAAGTTATCGATACAGGTATTGGTATCAGTTCCGAGTTTTTACCTAAAGTATTTGAGCGTTTTCGGCAGGCAGATAGTACCACAACGCGATCGCACAATGGATTAGGATTAGGGCTAGCGATCGTCCGTCATCTAGTAGAACTGCATAAGGGGACAATATTTGCCCAGAGTTTAGGTGCTGGACAAGGAGCAACTTTTACTGTGAGACTACCACTGCTACAAGACAATAGGGGTAATAGGGTGAGTAGAGAAGCCACAGGAGAAATTTCTTCTGCTGTGGCTTCGACTCCCCTTGCTGGATTAAGAGTTTTAGTTGTAGATGATGAAACAGATACCCGTAACTTTCTCAGTTTCATGTTTGAGGAGTATGGGGCTTTTGCCACTGCGGTAGCATCAGTTGATGAAGCGTTAGCAGTACTTGAACAAGCAAAACCAGATATCCTGATTAGCGACATCGGCATGTCAGAGCAGGATGGTTATACACTAATTCGGAAGCTGCGCTCTTTAGAACCAGAAAAAGGCGGACGTATCCCCGCGATCGCTTTAACAGCATACACGCGAGAGGAAGACCGTTTAAAAGCTCTTTCAGCAGGGTTTCAGCAGCATTTATCTAAGCCAATTGACCCCACTAAATTAATTGCTGTGGTTGCCAATGTATTAGAACTAACTCTGGAAGTTCCAGTGAGTTGATTAGTCATTGGTCATTTGTCATTGGTCATTTGTCATTAGCTTAATACCCAATTAAGACGAAGTTAGGGCGTGTTTTTTCAGTTCGTCTAAGGAAACCACTTCCAAAGCTCTAGCATGGGTTGCTGAAAGTATGACAGGTGGAGCAACGCCAGCTTCAAGAGCTTGTTGCCAGCGAGAAGCACACAAACACCAGCGATCGCCAGGCTTCAATCCAGGAAAATTAAAATCAGGAACAGCTGTACTGAGGTCGTTCCCCTGCGATTTAGTGAACTCCAGAAATTCTGATGTTACTTGGGCACATACGACGTGCGATCCAAAATCCTGACCACCTGTACGACAAAGACCGTCGCGGTAAAACCCAGTCATGGGAGAATTACAGCAAACCTCTAGGTTTCCATCGATTACGTTTTTAGCGTTTGTCATTGTTAATTCGTTGTACTTGATTTTTCTACTTGATATCAGCTTATATTTATTGTTAATTCCCTGGTTGAATTAAAATTTCTATCTCTCATTAATTCCGAAAAGCAGGGAATTGTAGAATCACTTAAATCAAAATCGCTAAAAAAACCTCTCAGCAGAATATTTAAGAGCGATCGCTCTCAAAAGGGACTGAGTTTTACCCTTACTGAGTATTTAAATAAAAACCCCTGGCTAACTACCAGAGGTAATGCAAGTCAGTACTTTTCGCATGGAATGTATCCTACTCAAATACCATAGCAACCCTCTAAATTAGAGATATGCCATTCTGCCAAACAAAAAAAGCCCCCAGTGGTAAGCTGAGGGTTAATTTTTTCTAGAATAGCGGTAATATACAAAGCTATTATTCCCAGATGAGTAGGCAAATAATACTTGTAGCCCTTTTAAAGAGCTATATAACCAAATATTGTAATGTCACAAAAAAGAGAGCTTCGGCGTATTTCTGCCTCGTTGTTTGCTTTTAAATAAGCAAAACTAATAACTCACATCAGGTTTACTGAAGTAATAAAACTTGATTACAAATTGTAAAGCAGTGTAAAGTAGTTTCACAGGCGAAGACGAAACTGCCTGATTCATAAATAACTAACCGCACTTATAAAACAATGACAACAACCTTACAACGTCGCGAAAGCGCCAACGTATGGGAT
>NZ_JBDNJQ010000423.1:0-467 GCF_051172895.1 Nostoc sp. CALU 1950
CCTTAACCGAACAACATTGCGAGGTTCACAAATGAAGCTCCGAGGTTCATCAACGGAGTTCAAAGACTCATTCACGAGTATCAAAGACTCGTCCACGACTATCAAAGACTCGTCCACGACTATCAAAGACTCGTCCACGAGTATCCAAGACTCATTCACGAGTATCAAAGACTCATCCGCGAGTATCAAAGACTCTCGCGCGAGTATAAAAGACTCGTCCACGAGTATTAAAGACTCATTACAGCAATTTTCATTTATTTAGAAAACACTCTCGCGTTCTTCTTTGCGCCTTTGCGTGAGACAAAAAATCTTTCCGTCCTGGAATTACGAATTACGAATTACAAATTACCCATTACCCTATCAAGACTTGCACGCACACCTTCAGCATACGGTGACTTCAATCGCTGCAAAATCTCTAAAGCTGGTTGCAAATAGGATATCGCTTTAGTGTATTCACCCTGCTGTTC
>NZ_JBDNJQ010000424.1:0-461 GCF_051172895.1 Nostoc sp. CALU 1950
TAATTGAAAATATTGTAGAGTACAGAATTGTCCTAAGTATTGCCCTACGCAACTCACCCTATGACTACCGCACCCTTAAGCTGGGAAGAACTAGAAACCCTCACGGACTATCAAATAGATACGGTTAATGGTCTCACCAACGCTAAAGCCAGGTTGCGCTTGTTTGGTCAGTCCGAATCTGATGTGCGGGTAACGCTGTATCGCGATAACCACGCTTGGTGTCCTTACTGTCAAAAAGTTTGGTTATGGCTAGAGGAAAAACAAATCCCCTATCGGATCGAAAAAGTGACAATGTTCTGCTATGGGGAGAAAGAAAGTTGGTACAAACGTAAAGTACCATCAGGAATGCTCCCCGCGATCGAGCTAGATGGACGGATTATTAAGGAAAGCGATGACATTTTGATTGCTTTGGAAAAGGTATTTGATCCATTGAGCCAAGGGATGGAAGACCGCATGGTGCT
>NZ_JBDNJQ010000425.1:0-458 GCF_051172895.1 Nostoc sp. CALU 1950
ATTATCCGGTGGTGCTGGAAGTGATACCTTGTATGGTGGCGCAGGAAAAGATCAATTTGTCTTAGAGAACTTTGATAGTTCTACTATTGCCCAACAGCAAGATATTGTCATTGATTTTAAGAAGGGAGAAGACCAAATTGATCTTAGAACTCTTGGCATCAGTGACTTCAATACTCTGTTACTGCTGACAAGGGATGATGTGGATGGTAAAGCCATCATTAGCACAAAATATCGTGTGTTTGATGGTGATTATTATTATCGACTAAAAATCAATGGCATTAGCAAAAGTCAATTACAAGCGAGTGATTTCATTTTCAACAGTGCAGTTGTAAATAGCAACATCACAGGCAGTCCTTTCAATGATGATTTGTTTGGTGGTTTAGGTAACGATAGCCTCTTTGGTGCTGGTGGTAATGACAGTTTGTTTGGGGAACAAGGAGATGATAGATTATCCGGTG
>NZ_JBDNJQ010000426.1:0-453 GCF_051172895.1 Nostoc sp. CALU 1950
CAGCCGTTGCCTGAGTGATAATGCTTTTTTATACAGTGGTTCGGCTTCGCTGTACTGTCCTTGGGAATCGTAGAGTGCTGCCAGGTTGTTGTAACTAGTGGCGACATCGGGATGCTCTTCTCCCAGCAGCCGTTGCCTGAGTGATAATGCTTTTTTATACAGTGGTTCGGCTTCGCTGTACCGTCCTTGGGAATTGTAGAGTGCTGCCAGGTTGTTGTAACTGGAGGCGACATCGGGATGCTCTTCTCCCAGCAGCCGTTGCCTGAGTGATAATGCTTTTTTATACAGTGGTTCGGCTTCGCTGTACTGTCCTTGGGAATCGTAGAGTGCTGCCAGGTTGTTGTAACTGGAGGCGACATCGGGATGCTCTTCTCCCAGCAGCCGTTGCCTGAGTGATAATGCTTTTTTATACAGTGGTTCGGCTTCGCTGTACTGTCCTTGGGAATCGTAGAG
>NZ_JBDNJQ010000046.1:0-49229 GCF_051172895.1 Nostoc sp. CALU 1950
TTCACAGCTTATACTGAGAGAGCTTTTTTACACCCTGACCTACTTTTCAAACACCATCTAAGGACTTTTCATAGCATTGCTGCCAACTATCTGGAGGTAATAAGCGTTCAGCTACCGTAAAGTAGTTAACAGCAACCCCATAGGCAGTAGATTCTTTAGCCCTTTTCCCTGCAATAGAGTTTAGCTGTAAAAGTTCTGAACGTTCTTCCTGACTTTGATGAAATACAAAGCCTTCATTTAAGTGATTGACGATCGCAAAAATTTTGCTGCCTTGTTCTTCTGGCGAAACATTAGCAAGCAGAAGTTTGCCAATTTGGAAGTGAGTTGCTTGTTTCAAAGTCTCAGGAATGAGAGAGTAAGCGGCTTGCTGCACTCGATCGTGGAGAAACAGATAACTAACAGTAATTTTATCAATCGCTTCTACATCAAGTCCCTTTCCCTGGAAAAACTTGTAGGTTGAGTTTTCTGGAATAACTAACCCCTCTTGAAGCGATCGCCACAAATCTGCTGCTACACTATCTTGAGTAGCTTCACAGACTACTGCTAATGTTTCTAAATCAAATCGATTACCAATGCACGCCGCTAGCTTTAATACTTGCTGTGTTGCTTCTGGTAGCCTCTGCAATCGGCGGATCGTAAATTCCACAACATCATCCGTCAGAGCCAACTGTGTCACCTGGGTTAAGTCACACTGCCAATAGCCGGAGGAATGATTGAAAATAATACATTCTTCCTCGTGCAGTCCGTACAAAAACTGAATGGTGAAAAATGGATTTCCCTGAGTTTTTTGGTAGGTCAAATGCGAAAGTGGCGCAGCGATATTATTTGAACACTGCAATGTATCGGCAACTAAACAGGTAATATCTAATTCATTCAAAGCAGCCAACATGAGAGTATTGACATTGACACCACCTTTTCTAATTTCATTCAGAGTTAGTATCAACGGGTGGGCTGGAAAAACTTCATTATCCCGATAAGCTCCGAGTACGAGTAGATAGCCTGCTTCTGACTCGCTCATCAACAATTTCAAAAGGTTCAAAGAAGCGGAATCAGCCCACTGTAAATCATCGAGAAAAATCACTAAGGGATGTTCTTTTTTCGTAAATATCTGAATAAATTTGCCAAAGAGCAGATTAAACCGATTCTGAGATGCACTACCAACCAGCTCAATTATCGGGGGTTGGGAACCAATGATGCATTCTAGTTCGGGAATGACTTCAATCAGAACTTGTCCGTTTTCACCAACAGTAGCAAGGATTTGCTCTTTCCAATGAGCTAGTTCTATATCCGATGCACTCAGGATTTGTCCCATCAAGCTGCGAAAAGCTTGGACAAAGGCTGAAAACGGAATGTTGCGATTGAATTGGTCGTATTTCCCTTTGATGAAATAGCCGTACTGTCGGGTGATGGGTTTGTGGACTTCATTCACCACCGCAGTTTTGCCAATACCAGAGAAACCAGCCACCAGCATCAGTTCAGAACTGCCGCTAGCAACACGCTCGAAGGCTTTCAGTAAAGACTGAACTTCATTTTCCCGTCCGTACAGTTTGTCGGGGATGATGAAGCGATCGCACACATCCCTACTTGCAATTTCAAAACTCTGAATTTCCCCAATTTCTCTTAGCTGCTGTAAACAATTTTCTAAATCAAACTTCAACCCCAATACATTCTGATATCTATCTTCAGCATTCTTCGCCATCAATTTACTGACAATTTTTGATATTACAGATGAAATTTCGGAATTAGTTTCGTGTACTAATGGTGCGATTTTTGCAATATGAGAATGTACCAACTCCATCGGATCATTAGAGGCAAAAGGTAACTCTCCTGTAAGTAATTCGTAGAAAGTTACGCCGAGTGAGTAGAAGTCTGTGCGATAGTCAATCCCTCGATTCATTCTGCCTGTTTGTTCGGGGGAAACATAAGCAAGTGTCCCTTCTAAGACATTGGGGTTGACGAGGGTTTGGGTTTCTCTTGGTAATAAAGATGCAATACTAAAGTCAATTAATTTAACTTGTTTGGTTTCGGGATTAATTAATATATTGCTGGGTTTAATGTCTTTGTGAATGATGCGCTCGTGGTAGAGTAAATCTAAGGTGTCGCAGAGTGCGATCGCAATTTCTAAAAACTCTTGTAGAGAAGCGATATATAGCGTCTGGTCAAAAGTGAAATAATCTGTCAGAGAGATTCCCCCAAAGTCTTCCATCACCAACGCATAGCCATTTTGGTATGGTTCTAGGCTATAAGTTTGGACGATTAGGGGTGAATTGAGATTTTTCGCAATCACATACTGATTGCGAAACGACAAGAGTTCGCTGAAATTGGGATAAGGATTTTTCAGCAGTTTGATCGCTACAGGTAATGAGTCACTCTCTCGATATCCTCGATAAACGATAGTTCTAGAACCGTTGTAAAGTTCTTCAGTTATGTGATATCCGGGAATTCTAACAAGAGTGCTAACCATACTGCTAAATCCTTAGTATTTCCAGATTTAGTATTCCCAGATGTCTGAAGCTGTTTTAGAACAAGAGCTAAAAATTACACGGGAATTTCATGATAAGTTTCTCAGCGCTGTTCCTTTCCAGCGAGAACTCTCAACCATCTATTATCTGCTTATTAGGAGTCAAAACCGCAAAGCAATCTCGAAGTAGAGTCATGAGGAAAGAAGCGATCGCTTAATACTTACATCTGTGCAACAGATTATGCTAGGGCATCTGCCCGAAAAAGATATTTATGTCCAATTAATAAATTCCTCGACAAGGGGCTCGTATTTTCCATAAATTTGGTGTACCTTGTTAATTCCGTGCAAATTATTTATACCTAACTTCTCCCAACTTTACTGCCATCCGATTTTTGAGCCAATGCCTTCGAGAGAAAAGCCAATGAATACTTCTAATGACATACATACCAAGAAGATCATCAAAAAATCCGACAAGCTAACTTTGAAGGAAATGAGGGAAATCCAAGACGCTGAAGACCAACTTCTTCAAGCTAATACTGTCAATTCTCCAGCCTCTGTGGTTGAGGTTGAGGAGAAACCAGTAGCGATTTCAGAGCCTAGAGTTCCTGACTATATTCCATTTCTTGACAATCCTCCAGTACAATCGGTGGGCAATTCCGGCTGGCAGGTTTCTGATGTCTGGCGGGATATTCGGGTAGATGATTTTTGTAATTAAAGCAGACAATTTGTATTCCCAGACGGTTATGCATCGAGGCGGTTGCAGTTATCCACGATCTAAATCTTAGAAATTGAGGAACAGGAACCGCTTCAGGAAGAAAAGTTTTCCCGAATGCATTCTTCGGCAGCAATACCTCTGTCTCTTCGCTGAACCAATATTATGGCAAGCGCCTGAGCAACTTTTATGAAAAAGAGGGGGAAGGGGGAAAGGGTAAGGGGAAAGGGAACCCATATTTAAAAACAGGGGTTTCAAGAAATAGACCCTGCTAAGTTATCGCACTACGTCTCTCAAAAATCTTCTTTTTTGTTCTCCACATTTAAAATAGGGGCTTTATACCTTGTGGGGAAAAGTTTCTTCTTCCCTTGCCCCTTACCCATTCCCCTTTTACCCTTCTTTGTAAACTATCTTTGCACCTAGTCAAAGTTACAGTTGCATTGTGTCTATAATAAGTTACGGCTAACTATAACTGGAAGTTAGCACTTCAAACCTGTGAATTGCTAGATTACGCATTATAGGCGATACCAGGGATAACCAAAATTCATCGGCAGCGCAATAGTTTCTATTCTCGTTGCCAATATGCTCAGTCAGCGATCGCATATTGGTGAAAGTGTTGTATATCAAGGAAAGTGGTTTTAATTGTAGTTTATATCGGATAAAAGATAAGGGGACGGGTGTTGGAATCCCAAAATCTGTCATAATCGCCGTTCGTTTTACCGCCACCGCTCCCAGAATAATTCAGCAGAAATTGATGCAATCGCAGTCGAACCACCAGCAACATATTTTGCAGTACTGTATTTGTATAAAGAACTAGGGGATAAACCATTACACGCCTTAGGCGCAGAACTGTGGCTGGGACAAAAACCTATTTGTCACCTGGAACCAATTCACTGTTTTGGACTAACGGCTGGTAAGATACGCGCCTATACAGATCAGGTGTTGCAGGCTTTTGCAAAACAATACAGTGTTTCACTATATCAATATAAGGATATGTTTGACCTCTCCGAAACGGAGAGGGAGGAGCAACGAAAAATTCAGCCTTTTGCTCCCCTCTCCGTGTCGGAGAGGGGTTGGGGGAGAGGTCAAATAAGACTTGTCGAACTCACGTTAAGTTTCACAGGCTGAGGCTTCATTTTACTTTGAGAATGAGAATACCACCAACTAGCGATCGCTCACTTAACTAGTCATATAGTTTATCTGTACTACTTTGACTACACCTCTACTTACCACTTTGTCAAAATTTAGATACCCTTGCCGTCCCTCTGCACCTGAGTCCCTACAAAGAAGTTACATCTGGTAATTATTCTTTATTAACTATTTTAAATATTTTAACTATTAGCTTAACTGTCTTAAATGTCTTAACTGTCCCCTTAACTGTCTTAACTGTCTTCTTAAATGTCTTAACTGTCCAATTGGCAGTCTTAACCGTCTAGTTAACAGTCTTAAGTGCTATTGCATTTTATTGATAAAACTGAGATTATCTGTTGTTAGGTGAAATTCTAAGTAAGTTGATTTCAAAAAAGCAAGTTTATTTAATAAAAAATTAATTTTATAATCTACCAATCAAGAAATCGATGAGCGTTGTAGTTTTTTATCCAACTAAATATGATTTTTTAGGAAGAAAATTGCTAAGAATCTGAAAAACTAAAAGCCTGTATTTTTATACTTTAAACAATAAAGACTAACTTATCAAACAAGGGTAAATTATTGTACCCTGAGAAATGTTTGAGCCAAAACGAAAAGATTTTAGGTAATTAAAATGAACAAAATAGTTAAAAAGCAATCCTGATTTCCAACAAAAAGCGGTGTTTAGGTAAGGATATATAAGCTAATGCTCTGGTTAGCTAATTAATATACTTTTTAAATATATTTATTGTTTCTATAAAGACTCTATCCGCAAAATATTCAGATTGTTGTCGTCAAAATTGTAAGATTTTCCAGGAACTCTCATGAACAGAAAAGTAAAAGAAAGCTATCCCCTCTCCTCTGGTCAACAAGCAATGTGGTTTATCTACCAAATGGCACCAGAGAGCGTTGCTTATAATATATTTATTACGGTAAAAATTAATTCATATTTAAATATTTCTACTTTCATCAGTGTATGGAACAAGATTGTTGAACGCCATCCTATTCTCCGAACTACATATACCACCCACGAAGGTAAACCGATCCAGCAAATTAATGAACAACAAAAATTTAGTGTTGACTTAACAGATGCCAACCATTGGAGTGAAGATTACCTAAAAGAGAAGATATTTGCCGAAACTGACCGCCCTTTTAACCTAGAAAAAGATTCTATTTTGAGGGTTAATTTATTTAGTCAGTCAGTAAAAGAACACATTCTTTTGCTAACAATGCACCACATTGCAGGTGATTTGCGGTCTGTTGATTTACTGATCAGTGAATTTCAAACTTTGTATACTGCTGAAATCGAGCAAGCTAGTCAAGAGCAGACAGAGGCAACTAAAGATTCTTCGACCAAGAATAAATCTTATGTAGAGTTTGTCCGCTGGCAGTCAGAAATGCTATCCAGTTCGAGGGGAGAAAAACTTTGGCAATACTGGCAAGAACAATTATCTGGTGAATTGCCAATTTTGAATTTGCTCACAGATAAACCCCGCCCAACTGTACAGACTTATCAAGGGGAAACATATATTCTCAAGCTAGATGAACAGTTAGTTCAACAAGTTAATCATCTAGCTATAGTCTCTGGAACAAGTCTTTATAAGCTTCTACTAGCAGCATTTTACATATTAATTTATCGCTATACAGATCAAAAAGATATCCTCATAGGAAGCCCAATGAGAGGTCGGTGGGGCGGAGAGTTTCAAGAAATTATTGGCTACTTCGTTAACCTCATCGTTTTACGAACTTCTGTATGGGAAAATGCCACATTCCAAGAATTCCTCACTCAAGTTGGTAAAACGGTAAAAGAGGCCCAAAAACATCAACATTACCCTTTTTCACTCTTAGCAGAACAACTTCAGCAACAACGAGATCCAAGTCGTTCTCCTTTGTGTCAAGTTGGTTTCGCTTGGCAAGCACAACGTTGGTTTGAAGCAACAGAGAATTCACTACACAGTCAAGAACAAGTGCTTCAGATGGAGCCTTACTTGATTGGACATCAGCGTGGCGCACACTTGGATCTGAACTTGATGGTGATGGAAGCTGAGGGAGTTTTGCAATTATGCTGGCAATATAATACTGACTTGTTTGACGCTAATACAATCACGCAAATCGCAAATCATTTCCAGACTTTACTTACGGGAATTGTGGCGAATCCACAGCAACTCATTTCCCAATTGCCCCTAATAACGGAAGTTGAGCAACATCAACTATTAGTTGAGTGGAATAATACACAGGTAGATTATCCTCAAGATTTGTGTATCCATCAGTTGTTCGAGCAGCAAGTAGAGCGCAACCCGGATACAGTGGCGGTTGTATTTGAAAATCAACAACTGACTTACGGTGAACTGAATTGTCGGGCTAACCAGTTAGCGCACTATTTGCAGTCTTTGGGTGTAGGTGCAGATGTGCTGGTTGGTATTTGTGTAGAACGTTCTCTGGAGATGCTGGTTGGTCTACTTGGTATTCTGAAAGCGGGTGGTGCTTATGTACCCCTCGACCCGGAGTATCCCCAAGAACGCCTGAGTTTCATGCTCGCAGACACTCAGGCGAAAGTGTTGTTAACCCGACAACCACTAGCTGAGAAACTAGGAAAGCATGAGATACCCATAATTTATTTAGACTCTGACTGGGAGAAAATTGCCAAATTAGATGAAAAGAATCTCGAAAATACAACGACTCCCAAGAATTTAATCTACGTGATCTTCACTTCTGGATCAACTGGTAGAACTAAGGGTGTGGCAATTGAACACAGACAATTACTTAATTATCTAGATGGAATTCAGGAAAGATTATTCCAGAAACCAGGTGGTAGATTTGCCTTGGCCTCGACGTTTGCCGCTGATTTAGGGAATACAGTCATATTTCCCTGTTTATCTAGTGGTGGATGTCTGCACATCTTATCCCAAGAAAGAATATCTGACTCAAATGCCTTCTTAGAATATTGCCAACAAAATCCTTTTGATTATCTCAAAATAGTTCCTTCGCACCTAGCGGCTTTGTTATCGTCTATACAATCTGAAACTAGATTACCCTGGCAGCAATTAATCTTGGGTGGTGAAGCTACCAGTTGGAATTTAGTCGAGAAACTCTTAATTCATGCTCCGCAGTGCCAAATTTTCAACCATTACGGCCCAACTGAAACCACTGTTGGTGTACTGACTTTTAAGGTAAAACCTGAAACAATATCTAATACAACCTCTTCTACACAAACTGTTCCTTTAGGTCGTCCCCTATCGAACACACAAATTTATCTACTCGATCGCTATCTGCAACCTGTTCCCATTGGTGTACCAGGAGAATTGTACATTAGTGGTGCTGGTTTAGCGCGAGGCTATCTTAACCGTTCAGAGTTAACACAAGAGAAATTCATCCCCAATCCGTTTGAGAAGGCAGGAGGCAGGAGGCAGGGGGCAGGAGAAAGTAGATTATATAAAACTGGGGATTTAGCACGCTACTTGATTGACGGTAATATCGAATACTTGGGACGCATTGATAACCAAGTAAAAATTCGTGGTTTCCGCATTGAGTTGGGAGAAATTGAAGCCGTACTGAGCCAACATGAAGATGTACAGGTATCTTGCGTCATTGCCCGCGAAGATATCCCAGGTGAGAAGCGGTTAGTCGCCTACATCGTGCCGCACTCACAGGCGACACCCACAGTAACCGTTCTGCGGCAATTCCTGAAAGCCAAGCTACCAGAATACATGGTGCCCAATGCTTTTGTGACGTTGGAATCCCTACCACTAACTCCTAATGGAAAAGTAGACCACCGCGCTTTACCCACACCAGATTTACACAGCGAACTATTAGACAAATATGTTGCCCCACGCACTCCCGTTGAGGAAATGCTGTCACAAATTTGGGCACAAGTCCTAAAAGTAGAGCAAGTGGGCATTCATGATAATTTCTTTGAACTTGGGGGACACTCACTACTAGCAACGCAACTGGTTTCACGCATCCGCAACATTTTCAAAGTGGAATTACCATTGCGTAGTCTATTTACTGCACCCGCAGTAGCCGAATTGGCGCAATCAATTCAGCAGTTACAGCAACAAAACTTAGAACTGACCTCCCCACCCATTTTACCAAGGGCAAGGAATGCAGAATTACCACTATCTTATGCCCAAACACGGCTGTGGTTTTTAGACCAGTTCGAGCCGAACAGTGCCTTATATAACATACCCATAGCTTTGCATCTAGTTGGAACTCTCAATCAAGTTGCCTTAGAACAAAGCTTAGAAGAAATCATTCATCGCCACGAAGCGTTACGCACCAACTTCATCACAGTTGATGGAAAACCTTCTCAAATCGTTCAAACAGAAACGAATTGGACAGTATCAGTTGTTGACTTAAAGCATTTATCTACAACTGAACAAGAAATAGCTTCACAGCAATTAGCGCGACAACACGCTATTCAACCCTTTGATTTGGCAAGACTTGCATTAATTAGAGCGACATTAATAGTGCTGTCTGAGACAGAACACGTGTTGTTAGTGTGTATGCATCATATTGTCTCTGATGGCTGGTCAAGGAGTGTGTTTGTCCAAGAACTAGCGGCGCTGTACAATGCTTATTCTCAAGTTCAGCCTTCTGGTGCGTCCGCTACGCGTAGCTTGCTTACACCCTTAACCCCACTGCCGATTCAGTACGCAGATTTCGCAATCTGGCAAAGACAGTGGTTGCAGGGAGATGTACTGCAAAGCCAACTGAGTTACTGGCAAAAACAACTAAAAGACGCACCAGCTTTATTAGTGTTACCCACTGACCGACCCAGACCGGCTGTGCAAACTTTCGCTGGGGCACATCAAGAGTTTGCACTCTCTGTTGAGTTAACTCAAAGACTGACTCAGCTGTGTCAGCAACAAGGGGTAACTTTGTTTATGACGCTGTTGGCAGCGTTTGATACCTTACTTTATCGCTACACAGAACAATCAGATATTTTGGTGGGGACACCAATTGCTAACCGTAATCGCAGTGAAATAGAAGGGTTGATTGGCTTTTTTATCAACACTTTAGTGATGCGGACTGATTTATCAGGCGATCCTAGCTTTAACGAATTACTTGTTCGTATTCGGGAAATGGCTTTGTCCGCATACTCTCATCAGGATTTGCCTTTTGAAATGCTAGTAGAGGCATTGCAGCCCCAAAGAGATATCAGCCATACACCGCTGTTCCAGGTAGTGTTTGTGCTCCAGAATGCCCCCATATCTCAAGTCGAACTGACTGGGTTAACTGTCAGTTCATTGCCAATAGAAAATGCGACAGCAAAATTTGATCTCACCTTAGCAATGGAGAACACTGCTACTGGACTGGTGGGTGTGTGGGAGTACAATACCGACTTGTTTGATGGCAGCACGATCGCACGGATGACGAGTCATTTTGTGACAATGCTGGAAGCAATTGTGGCGAATCCCCAAGAGCGAATTTCCCAATTGCCCCTGCTGACAGAAGTTGAGCAACGACAGTTATTATTTGAATGGAACAATACACAAGTAGATTATCCTCAAGATTTGTGTATCCATCAGTTATTTGAGGCGCAGGTTGAGCGTACACCCGATGCGATCGCAGTGGTGTTTGTAGACACGCCTGGAAGAGTAAATCAACAACTTACCTATAGTCAGCTGAATGATCGTGCTAACCAATTGGCGCACCATCTCAAGTCTTTGGGTGTGGGAGCCGATGTGCTGGTGGGTATTTGTGTGGAGCGATCGCTCGAAATGCTGGTAGGATTACTTGGTATTCTCAAGGCAGGTGGTGCTTATGTGCCCCTTGACCCTGAGTATCCCCAAGAGCGTTTGAGCTTTATATTAGAAGATGCTCAAGTTTCGGTGCTGTTAACCCAACAGCAATTAGTAGAATCTGTTCCTAAACATCAGGCACGTGTTGTTTACTTAGACAGCGATTGGGAAAAAATTGCTCAAAACAGCGAGTCAAACCCGAAAAACGAAGCTACACCCAATAACCTAGCTTATGTAATCTACACATCTGGTTCCACAGGTAAACCCAAAGGCGTTTTAGTCAATCACTATAATGTTGCGCGTCTATTTGAAGCAACAGAGCCTTGGTATCACTTTGATGAACAAGATGTATGGACACTATTCCACTCTTATGCATTCGATTTCTCTGTTTGGGAAATGTGGGGTGCTTTGCTTTATGGTGGACGACTGGTAGTAGTACCATATTTAGTGACGCGATCGCCCGAATCTTTCTACAAGTTGCTGTGTCAAGAGAAAGTCACAGTTCTCAATCAGACACCTTCAGCCTTCCGCCAGTTAATTCAAGCCGAACAGTCAATAGCATCTGTTGGCGATTTGAACTTACGCCTAGTTATCTTCGGTGGAGAAGCCTTAGAACTATCGAGTTTACAACCTTGGTTTGACCGTCACGGCGACCAGCAACCCCAGTTAGTGAATATGTACGGGATTACGGAAACCACTGTACATGTAACTTATCGTCCATTAAGCAAAGGCGATTTGAATGGTACAGCAAGTGTAATTGGTCGTCCGATTCCAGACTTACAGGTGTATCTGCTAGATCAGCATTTACAGCCAATGCCAATTGGAGTTCCAGGTGAGATGCACATCGGTGGTGCTGGAATAACTCGTGGCTATCTCAATCGTCCTGAACTGACAGCACAACGGTTTATCTCTAATCCCTTCCAAAGAATCAAAGCAGCAATCCCCAATCCCCAGTCCCCAATCCCCAGTCCCCAGTCCCCAATCTCCAATCCCAGCCTCTACAAAACAGGAGACTTAGCTCGTTATCTGCCAAATGGCGAGTTGGAGTATTTAGGGCGAATTGACCAGCAAGTAAAGATTCGTGGCTTCCGCATTGAGTTGGGAGAAATTGAGGCATTACTGGCGCAACACCCAGATGTTCGGGAGAGTGTGGTGGTGGTTCGGGAGGATGAACCGAGCGACAAACGTTTAGTGGCTTACGTGATACCGAAGGTGGAACAATCTCTTCAAGCGATCGAACTACGTCGCTTTCTGAAGGAAAAGCTACCAGAGTACATGTTGCCAAATGCAATAGTTATTCTAGAAGCCATACCACTTACTTCCAACGGCAAAGTAGACCGCCGCGCTCTACCTGCTCCAGAGTTACACAGTGAAGTAACAGACAAATTTATTGCACCCCGCACTCCAATCGAGGAAATGCTGGCACTAATTTGGGCACAAGTCTTGAAATTAGAACAAGTAGGCATTTACGATAACTTCTTTGAACTTGGGGGACATTCCCTACTAGCAACACAACTGTTATCACGCATTCGCAACATTTTCAAGGTAGAACTACCGTTGCGTAGCCTGTTTGTCGCAGCGACAGTAGCCGAATTGGCACAAGAGATTGGGCAGTTACAGCAGCAAAACTTAGAACTTACTTCCCCACCCATATTACCAAGGGTTCATAATACAGAATTACCACTGTCTTATGCTCAAACACGGCTGTGGTTTTTAGATCAGTTCGAGCCGAACAGTTCCTTCTACAACATATCCATCGCTTTGCATCTAGTTGGAACTCTGAGAGTGACAGCCTTAGAACAAAGCTTAGAAGAAATAATTCACCGCCACGAAGCGTTACGCACCAACTTCATCACAGTTGATGGACAAGCCACTCAAATCATTCAAACGAGAAGGCAACAGGGGACTGGATCAATTGTTGACTTTAAGCATTTATCTACAACCGAGCAAGAAATAGCAATAAAGCAATTAGCGCAACAACAAGCTATTCAACCCTTTGACCTAGCAACACAAAGATTAGTCAGGGCAACATTAGTAGTGTTGTCTGAGACAGAACACGTATTTTTAGTGTACATGCATCATGTTGTCTCTGATGGCTGGTCAATGGGTGTATTTGTCCAAGAACTAGCAGCCCTGTACAATGCTTATTCTCAAGGTCTGCTTTCACCCTTAGCACCACTACCAATTCAGTACGCAGATTTCGCAATTTGGCAAAGACAGTGGTTACAAGGGGATGTACTGCAAAGCCAACTGAGTTACTGGCAACAACAACTAAAAGACGCACCAGCTTTATTAGTGCTACCCACTGACCGATCTAGACCTGCTGTGCAGACTTTCGCTGGGGCACATCACAAGTTTGCACTCTCTGTTGAGTTAACTCACAAGCTGACTCAGTTGTGTCAGCAACAAGGGGTGACTTTGTTCATGACGCTGTTGGCAGCGTTTGATACATTACTGTACCGCTACACAGGACAATCAGATATTTTGGTGGGGACACCAATTGCTAATCGTAATCGTAGTGAGATAGAAGGGTTAATTGGCTTTTTTGTCAACACCTTAGTTCTGCGTACAGACTTATCAGGCAATCCTAGCTTTAGCGAATTACTCACTCGTGTTCGGGAAATGGCAATGGATGCATACGCTCATCAAGACTTACCGTTTGAAATGTTGGTGGAAGTATTGCAGCCACAACGGAACTTAAGCCATACACCACTGTTTCAGGTCATGTTTGTTCTGCAAAATAATCCCATGTCTCCAATGGAGTTAACTGGGTTAACTGTCAGTCCACTAGAGCTAGAAAGTACAACTGCCAAGTTTGATCTTACCTTGTCAATGCAGAACACTGCTACTGGACTAGTAGGGGTATGGGAGTACAATACTGATTTGTTTGATAGCAGCACTATTGAGCGGATGGCGGGTCATTTTGTGACTTTACTTGCGGGAATTTTGGCGAATCCACAGCAGCCCATTTCCCAATTGCCCCTGCTGACAGAAGTTGAGCAACATCAACTGTTAGTTGAGTGGAATGATACACAAGTAGATTATCCTCAAGATTTGTGTATCCATCAATTGTTCGAGCAGCAAGTGGAGAGTAGACCGGATGCGATCGCAGTAATATTTGAAAATCAACAATTAACTTATCAACAGTTAAACGAGCGTGCAAATCAGTTGGCTCACTATTTGCAAGCAAAAGGTGTAGATTCAGAAGTATTGGTAGGAATTTTTGTTGAGCGTTCTATTGAGATGATCGTAGGACTGTTAGGAATTTTAAAGGCAGGGGGAGCTTATGTGCCTTTAGATCCTAACTATCCAGCAGAGCGATTGGCTTATATGCTCTCGGATACAGGGGTGTCAATATTGCTCACCCAGCAATCCTTGGTAGAATTTTTACCAGAAAATCAAGCCGAGGTACTGTCTTTAGATAGTGATTGGCAAGTAATTGCTAACTACAGCCAGCAGAATCCCGTTAGCCAAGTAAAATCGGAAAATTTGGCTTATGTTATTTATACCTCTGGCTCTACGGGCAAGCCAAAAGGCGTGATGAATATTCATCAGAGCATTTGCAATAATTTATTGCGGACAATTAATGATTACCCACTCACAGCAAGCGATGCCTACGGCGGGCAAAGCGATCGCATCCTGCAAATAGCTCCTTTTAGTTTTGATGCTTCAGTCTTGGAAATCTTCTGGCCTTTAACCTCTGGAACAACTTTAGTAGTAGCTAAACCTGAAGGTCATAAAGACACTGCTTACTTAAGCAATTTGATCGCCCAGCAACAAATTACTCAAATATTTTTTGTTCCCTCATTGCTGCAAGCTTTTCTGCAAGAACCAAACTTAGAAAAATGCCGTTGTTTAAAGCGAGAGTTTTGTGGTGGAGAAGCACTATCTTATGAACTGACTCAACGATTTTTTGAGCAGTTCGACTGTGAATTACATAATCTTTACGGCCCAACGGAAACGGCAATTGATGCCACTTCCTGGCAGTGTATACCACAGTCTAGTTATCAAGTAATTCCCATTGGTCGTCCCATTGCCAATACCCAGATTTACATCCTCGATCCTGATCTGCAACCAGTTCCCATTGGCGTTGCTGGAGAATTGCATATTGGGGGTGTCCCTTTAGCGAGAGGCTACCTCAACCAACCAGAATTAACACAAGAAAAATTCATCCCCAATCCGTTCGGTGGAAGCAGAGGGGCAGAAATTCTTCCTAATTCTCAATCCCCATTGCCCAATCCCCAATCCCCATTGCCCCTAATCCCCAGTTCCCAATCCCCAGTCCCCAGTCCCCGACTTTATAAAACTGGGGATTTAGCACGCTACTTGAGTGACGGTAATATCGAATACTTGGGGCGCATCGGCAATCAGGTAAAAATTCGGGGTTTCCGCATTGAGTTGGGTGAGATAGAAACAGTACTGAGGCAACACAGCGAAGTCAATGCAGTTGTAGTCATCGCCCGCGAAGATACAATCGGCGATAAACGCCTAGTTGCTTACATCGTGCCACAAAAAGAGGTGACACCCACAGTAAGCGTTCTGCGGCAATTCCTGAAAGCCAAGCTACCAGAATATATGGTTCCCAATGCTTTCGTGATGTTGGAGTCAATGCCACTAACTCTTAATGGGAAAGTAGATCACCGCGCTTTACCGACACCAGATTTATACAGCGAATTCAAAGACAAATATGTAGCCCCACGCACCCCCAGCGAAGAAATGCTGGCACAAATTTGGGCACAAGTCCTAAAAGTAGAGCAAGTGGGCATTTACGATAACTTCTTTGAACTTGGGGGACACTCACTACTAGCAACGCAACTGGTTTCACGCATCCGCAACATTTTCAAACTGGAATTACCATTGCGTGAGTTGTTTGCTGCACCAACAGTAATCGAATTGGCGCGATCGCTTGGGCAGTTACAGCAACAACAGTTACAACTTACTTCACTACCCATCTTACCAAGGGTTCATAATGCAGAATTACCACTATCTTATGCCCAAACACGGTTGTGGTTTTTAGATCAGTTCGAGCCGAACAGTTCCTTCTACAACATACCTTTAGCTTTGCATTTAGGAGGAACTCTCAATCAAGTTGCCTTAGAAAAAAGCTTAGAAGAAATCATTCATCGCCACGAAGCTTTACGCACCAATTTCATCACAGTTGATGGAAAACCTTCTCAAATCATTAACTTAGAAACGAATTGGACTGTATCAGTTGTTGACTTGAAGCATTTATCCACACTTGTACTGAGCGAAGACGAAGTAACCGAACAAGAAATTGCTTCACAACAAGTGGTGCAACAACAAGCTATTCAACCCTTTGATCTAGTAAAACAAGCATTAGTTAGAGCGACATTAGTCGTGCTGTCTGAGACAGAATACATTTTGCTAGTCTGTATGCATCACGTTGTCTCCGATGGCTGGTCAATGGGTGTATTTGTCCAAGAACTAGCGGCGCTGTACAATGCTTATTCTCAAGATCAGCACTCACCCTTAACTCCACTGCCAATTCAGTACGCAGATTTCGCAATCTGGCAGCGACAATGGTTACAAGGGGATGTACTGCAAAGCCAATTGAATTACTGGCAACAACAATTGGCAGATGCACCAGCTTTATTAGTCCTACCCACAGACCGACCAAGACCTGCTGTTCAGACTTTCGCAGGGGCACGTCAAAAGTTTGCCCTCTCTGTTGAATTAACTCAAAAACTGACACAACTGAGCCAGGAACAAGGGGTGACGTTGTTCATGACACTGTTGGCAGCCTTTGATACTTTACTTTACCGCTATACAGAACAATCAGACATTTTAGTGGGGACACCAATTGCTAACCGGAATCGCAGTGAAATAGAAGGGTTAATTGGCTTTTTTATCAATACTTTAGTTTTGCGTACTGATATCTCAGGCAATCCCAGCTTTAACGAATTACTCACTCGCATTCGAGAAATGGCTCTGTCTGCATACTCTCATCAGGATTTGCCCTTTGAAATGCTAGTAGAGGCATTGCAGCCAGAAAGGGATCTCAGTCATACGCCACTCTTCCAGGTGATGTTTGTACTTGAGAGTGCCCCCACATCTCAATTGGAGTTAACTGGGTTAGATATTAGTCCATTGCCAATAGAAAATGCGACGGCAAAATTTGACCTTACTTTATCAATGGAGAATACTGGTAGTGGACTGTTGGGTTCGTGGGAGTACAACACAGACTTATTTGATAGCAGCACGATCGCACGCATGACAGGTCATTTTGTGACACTGCTGGAAGCAATTGTAGCCAATCCCCAAGAGCGAATTTCCCAGTTGCCAATGCTGACAGAAGTTGAGCAACAACAATTATTTGGAGAATGGAACAATACTCAGGCGGATTACCCTGGGGATAAATGCATTCATCAGTTATTTGAGTCACAGGTAGAACTGACCCCAGATGCGATCGCAGTAATATTTGAAAATCAACAGTTAACTTATGGTGAGTTAAACACCCAAGCTAATCAATTAGCACACCACCTACAATCTGTTGGTGTGGGGCCAGAAGTTTTAGTAGGGATTTATTTAGAGCGATCGCTATCGATTATCGTCGGATTGTTAGCCGTCCTCAAAGCCGGTGGCGCTTACGTCCCCCTAGACCCTGATTATCCCCAGCAGCGATTAGCCGACATATCCCAAGATTCACAAATTTCCGTGCTGATCACCCAGCAGAAATTACTTAATTCCTTACCAATCCAAGGGGTAAAAGTCATCATCTTAGACACAGAATCTACGGTGCTGACAAATCAAAGTCAAGAAAATCCGGTGAGTGAGGTAAAACCAGAAAACTTGACTTGTATACTGTACACCTCTGGGTCTACCGGCAAACCCAAAGGCGTAATGCTGACTCACGCAGCTTTAGTTAACCATAGCAGTGCAATTAGTGAAGTATTTGGTCTAACGAGTAGCGATCGCGTTTTGCAGTTTGCTTCCTTCGGCTTTGATGTTGCTGCCGAAGAAATCTTTCCCACTTGGTCGAAAGGTGCAACTGTAGTATTAAGACCCGCGCAAATGTTCCCAGACTTTGCCAGCTTTGCCCAATTTATTGAACAACAAAAGCTGAGTGTCTTAAATATTACCCCAGCCTATTGGCATGAATGGGCGATCGCAGTATCTCAAAAGGATGCAACAGTACCGCAAAGTCTTCGCTTAGTCGCCGTAGGTGGGGATGCAGTTCTACCAGAAACAGTAACAATATGGCAGCAATTGGTAGGCGATCGCGTCAATTGTCTTAACGTCTACGGCCCCACCGAAGCATCGGTGACAGCGATCGTCCACGATTTGCTTCATCCCAAATCAGAAAAAACCAATTCTGTGCTAATTGGTCGTCCCATTGCCAATACACAAGTTTACATCCTTGACCGTCACCTCCAACCAGTACCGATTGGAGTCAGAGGCGAACTGCATATATGTGGAGTTCGTTTAGCACGAGGCTATCTCAACCGCCCAGAATTGACAGAGGAAAAATTCATTCCCAATCCGTTTGAGGATAGCGCAGCGGTAGCGAGTCCGCGAGCGTCGGCAGGAGGCAGGAGGCAGAAGGCAGGAGGGAGTAGATTATATAAAACAGGGGATTTAGCTCGTTATCTACCTGACGGTAATATTGAGTGCTTTGGACGCATCGACAATCAGGTAAAAATCCGGGGATTCCGCATTGAGTTGGGAGAAATTGAGGCGGTACTGAATCAACAGATTCATGTGCAGACATCCTGTGTGATCATTCGCGAAGATGCGATCGGGGAGAAGCGCTTAGTCGCCTACGTAGTACCGCACGAGCAAAAGATACCCACCATTAGCGAATTGCGTCAGTTCCTCTCTAATAATCTGCCTCTTTACATGGTGCCCCAGGCTTTCGTGATTCTGGAGTCGCTACCGCTCACAACAAACCGGAAAGTAGACCGTCGTGCTTTACCAGCACCAGATTTATATAGCGAACTAGCAGACAAATATGTTGCTCCACGTACCCCCAGCGAAGAAATGCTGGCACAAATTTGGGCACAAGTCCTGAAAGTAGAGCAAGTGGGCATTCATGATAACTTCTTTGAAATTGGGGGACATTCACTACTAGCAACGCAACTGGTTTCACGCATTCGCAACAGTTTCAAAGTAGAACTACCATTGCGAAGCCTGTTTGCCGCAGCGACAGTTGCTCAATTAGCACATCTTATTGGGCAGTTGCAGCAACAAAATTTAGAACTCACAGCACCACCTATCTTACCAAGGGTTCATAATGCAGAATTATCACTGTCTTATGCTCAACAGCGTTTGTGGTTTTTAGACCAGTTACAGCCGAATAGTGCTTTATATAACATCCCCCTGGCTTTGCGTCTAGTCGGAACTCTCAATGTTGCAGCCTTAGAACAAAGCTTGCAAGGAATCATTCAGCGTCATGAAGCGTTACGCACCAACTTCATCACAGTTGATGGACAACCTTCTCAAATCGTTCAAACGAGAGGGGAACAGGGAACTATATCAATTGTTGACTTCAAGGATTTATCCACACTTGTACTGAGCGAAGACGAAGTAACCGAGCAAGAAATAGCTTCAAAGCAATTAGCAATTACACAAGCTATTCAACCCTTTGATTTAGCAAGACAAGCATTAGTGAGAGCGACATTAGTAGTGCTGTCCGAGACAGAACACATTTTACTAGTGTGTATGCATCACATTGTTAGTGATGGCTGGTCAATGGGCGTGTTTGTCCAAGAATTCACAGCGTTGTATAGTGCTTATTCCCAAGGTCAGCCTTCCACTTTAGCGCCATTACCGATTCAGTACGCAGATTTCGCAATCTGGCAAAGACAGTGGTTGCAAGGGGAGATACTGCAAAGCCAACTGTCTTACTGGCAAAAACAATTGGCAAACGCACCAGCTTTATTGTCGCTTCCCACAGATCGACCTAGACCTGCTGTACAAACCTTTGCTGGAGCACATCAAGAGTTTGCACTTTCACCTGAGTTAACTCAAAGACTGACACAACTGAGTCAGCAACAAGGCGTAACTTTATTCATGACGCTATTGGCGGCATTTGATACATTACTTTACCGCTACACAGGACAATCAGATATTTTGGTGGGGACACCAATTGCTAACCGTAATCGCAGTGAAATAGAAGGGCTGATTGGCTTTTTTGTCAACACTTTAGTGATGCGGACTGATTTATCTGAAAATCCTAGTTTCCTAGATTTACTCACTCGTGTTCGGGAAGTGGCTTTGGGAGCATACGCTCATCAAGATTTGCCCTTTGAAATGCTGGTGGAAGTATTGCAACCTGAACGAAACCTTAGCCATACACCACTATTCCAAGTAGCGTTTGTGATTCAGAATGCGCCCATATCTCAAGTAGAACTGACTGGGTTAACTATCAGTGATTTGCCAATAGAAAATGTAACTGCCAAGTTTGATCTTACCTTGGCAATGGAAAACACTGCTACTGGACTGGTGGGACTGTGGGAGTATAATACTGACTTGTTTGATGGAAGCACTATTGAGCGGCTATCGGGTCATTTTATAACTTTGCTCTCTGCAATTGTGGCGAATCCACAGCAGCAAATTTCCCAGTTGCCAATGTTGACAGCAGTTGAGCAGCAGCAGTTATTAATTGATTGGAATAATACTCAGCTAGACTATCCCCAAGATAAATGTATTCATCAGTTATTTGAAGAACAGGTTGAGCAGACTCCAGATGCAGTGGCGGTGGTGTTTGTAGACAATCAACAATTAACTTACCAGCAGTTGAATTGTCGCGCTAATCAGTTGGCGCATTACTTACGATCATTGGGTGTGGGAGCCGATGTACTGGTGGGTATTTGTGTCGAGCGTTCTTTAGAAATGATCGTAGGACTACTTGCCATTCTCAAGGCGGGTGGTGCTTATGTGCCCCTTGACCCTGAGTATCCCCAAGAACGCTTACAATATATTCTCGAAGATGCTCAAGTTTCGGTACTACTAACCCAACAGCGAGTTCTTGATAGACTACCTGAACATGAGACGCAGCTTGTCTGTTTGGATGAAATTTGGCCACAAATTGTCCAAAATAATCAAGATAATCTCACCAGTGGAGTTACATCTGCTCACCTAGCTAATCTAATTTATACTTCCGGCTCCACAGGCAAGCCCAAAGGTGTGATGGTTGAGCATACCGGACTTGTTAACTTAGCTCAAGCTCAGATGCAAACTTTTGGCTTGCATTCTGATAGTCGCGTCCTCCAGTTTGCTTCCTTTAGTTTTGATGCTTCTATCTGGGAAATCATCATGGCTCTGGGATCAGGAGCAAGACTCTACTTAGGAACAAAAGACTCTTTACTACCTGGTACACCCTTAATTCAGCTATTAAGGGATTATTGCATTACCCATGTTACCTTACCACCCTCGGCACTAGCAGTCCTGCCTGCTGAGGAATTCCCGGCGTTGCAAACAATAATTGTGGCTGGAGAAGCTTGTTCTGCTGAACTGATCAGACAATGGTCTGTTCGTAGAAACTTCTTCAACGCTTATGGGCCAACAGAAGCTAGCGTTTGTGCCACGATCGCTAAATGCACCGATCGCGATCGCAAAATCTCTATCGGCCGCCCAATAGCCAACGCGCAAATCTACATCTTAGACTCGCACTTACAACCAGTTCCCGTTGGTGTACCAGGAGAATTACACATTGGTGGTGCAGGATTAGCACGAGGTTATCTCAACCGACCTGAGTTAACACAAGAAAAATTTATCCCTAATCCGTTTGAGGATAGCGCAGCAAGAGCGAGTAAATTATATAAAACCGGGGATTTAGCCCGTTATTTACCAGATGGAAACATAGAATACCTGGGGCGCATCGACAATCAGGTAAAAATTCGTGGCTTCCGCATTGAGTTGGGAGAAATTGAAGCTGCACTGTCCCAACTACCTGAAGTCCGAGAAGCAATAGTCATCTCACGGGAAGACCAACCGAATAACAAACGCCTAATAGCTTATGTTGTACCGCAACAGAAAAACCTCGAATCATCAAAGAAACCAGACAATTTATCAACAGAAAAAGTAGAGCTGTGGCCATCTGTAGCTGAATACTATGTCTATGACGACTTATTGTATTACGCGATGACCAATGACCATCGACGCAACAATAGTTATAAAGTCGCGATTAATCAATTGGTCAAAGATAAAATAGTCGTTGAAATCGGCACAGGTAAAGATGCAATTTTATCCAGATTTTGTGTCCAAGGCGGTGCCAAGAAAATTTATGCAATTGAAAGAAATGAAGAAACCTGCCGCAAAGCAAGAGCTTGTATTGAAAAGTTAGGTTTAGCAGACAAAATCACAGTCATTCATGGAGATGCAACAAAAGTTGATCTCCCAGAACTCGCTGATATCTGCGTCTCGGAAATTGTGGGAGCAATTGGCGGCTCTGAAGGAGCAGCAGTAATTATTAATAACGCTAGAAGATTTCTCAAACCTGATGGTTTGATGATTCCTGAAAGAAGCGTCACTAAGATGGCAGTTGTCACTCTCCCAGACGAAATATTACACAATCCCAAATTTGCTGAAATTCCCACACATTACACCAAAGAAATCTTTAAGCAAGTCGGATATCCATTTGACTTAAGGGTATGTATAAGGAAATTTCCCCAAGCAAATGTGCTATCCACTGTGGATGTTTTAGAAGACTTGAACTTCAATGAATCTATTAGCCCAGAATTCTCCCATGAAGTTAAATTTGAAATTCAAAAGAATGGGCAAATGGATGGCTTTTTAGTCTGGCTGAATTTGCATACTATTGCCGGAGAAGAAATAGATATTCTCAAACATGAGTATTGCTGGCTGCCTGTTTATTTTCCGGTATTTGAACCAGGAATTGAGGTTGAGTCTGGTGATGTAATTCAAGCAGTTTGTTCCCGGACACTTTGCGAAAATAATCTCAACCCAGATTATGCAATTAAAGGTAGTCTGCGGAAAAATAATGGAGAAAATATTAACTTTGAATACGTCTCCTATCACTATAAAAATAATTTCCAGAAAACACCTTTCTATCAACGATTATTTGCTGATTATGGCAATGTAAAAAATAATCACCCCGATAATTTAGCTCAATCTTTAAGAGCAAATCTCAAGAAACTCTTGCCCGACTACATGATCCCCTCCAGGTTTGTGGTGCTAGAGAACCTGCCCTTAACACCAAACGGCAAGATAGACCGCCGCGCCCTACCAACACATGAACTAACTCTTCTAAATGAAGCCGATTATGTCATGCCAAATACAGAAGCAGAAAAAATCATTGCTGGTATTTGGCAAAAAACACTACAAGTAGAAAAGGTGGGTCTTTACGATAACTTCTTTGAACTAGGGGGACATTCTCTATTAGCGACTCAGGTAATTTCTCGCTTACAGTCAGCCTTTGGGACTTCCTTACCCTTACGCTATATCTTTGAATCACCTACAGTTGCCCAGTTAAGTGAAGCTATTTTAGCTCAACTTGAAACTGGTTCAGGTCTGGCATTACCTGCGATCGCACCCGCTTCCAGAGACACAGATATACCCCTCTCTTGGGCGCAAGAACGCCTATGGTTTGTAAATCAGTTGTCAGGCGAAAGTGGTGCCTACACAATAGATTTCACTTTACGTTTGGTGGGAAATCTCAACATCCAAGCTTTAGAACAAGCCTTTGGGGAGATAGTGCAGCGCCATGAAGTTCTGCGGACTCGTTTTGAAATCAAGAATAACAAGCCAGTACAAGTAATTGCTCCCCATCTAAGCGTCACCTTACCAGTGGTGGATTTACAGAATGTGCCAGACCCCTGGAAACAAGTTGAGCAACTGGCAACAGCAGAAACCTGCAAACCATTCGATCTAGCGAATGGCCCTATGCTGCGAGTCAAGATGTGGCAAATTACTCAAGACGAGTACGTATTGCTATTCGCAATTCACCATATTGCTGCTGATGGTTGGTCGATGGGCGTTTTCATCGGTGAACTGTCAGCCTATTATCGAAGCTTTTTAACAGGTAGTTCTATTGAGTTACCAGAGTTACCCATACAGTATGCCGACTTCGCCGTGTGGCAACGTCAGTGGCTAACAAATCAGGTACTAGAGCGTCAGTTAAGCTACTGGAAGCAACAGTTAACAGGAGCGCCACCTCTATTAGAACTACCCACAGACCGCCCCCGCCCAGCCGTACAGACTTTCCGAGGCGGTACAGAGCAACTTCGATTAGATCCCTTGGTAACGCAGCAGCTGAAAAAGCTATCTCAAGAGTCTGGAAGCACACTGTTTATGACACTGCTGGCGGGTTTTGTAGTGTTAATGTCTCGCTACAGTGGACAAACAGATTTGGTGATTGGTTCACCGATCGCAAATCGTAACCGCATAGAAATCGAAGGGCTAATTGGCTTTTTTGTCAATACTCTGGCACTGAGATTCGATTTATCCCCAGAACCGACCTTTGAAGCCTTACTAGCGCAGGTGCGAAAAGTTACCCAAACCGCCTACGACCATCAAGATTTACCCTTCGAGATGTTAGTCGAAGAATTGCAACTTGAGCGGAACCTGGATCGCAACCCATTAGTGCAGGTAGTGTTTGCCCTCCAGAATGCTCCCTCCTCCGATTGGGATCTACCTGGTTTAAAGGTTGAAGGGATGCCTTCGGGACTTGACTCAGTTCGGCTTGACCTAGAAGTTTACCTGTGGGATATGCCCCAAGGTCTTGGCGGCTTTTGCTCTTACAACGCCGATTTATTTGATGCCGCAACCATCGCCCGCATGATGCAACATTTTGTGACAATCCTGGGAGCAATTGTTGCAAATCCCCAGCAGCCAGTGGCATTACTTCCATTGCTCACCGAGCAAGAACACCATCAACTATTAATAGAGTGGAATGATACTCAAACAGACTATCCGCAGCACAAGTGTATTCATCAGTTATTTGAAGCACAGGTAGAGCGGACACCTAATGCAGTGGCGGTGGTATTTGAAAACGAACAACTCACCTATCACCAGTTAAATTGTCGCGCTAACCAGTTGGCGCAATACTTGCGGTCTTTGGGTGTAGGAACCGATGTACTGGTGGGATTGTGTGTAGAGCGATCGCTTTTAACAGTCGTTGCATTGTTGGGGATTCTGAAAGCGGGTGGTGCTTACGTGCCCCTTGACCCCGATTATCCCCAAGACCGTCTGAGCTTTATGCTTGAAGATGCTCAAGTTTGGTTACTTCTGACTCAACAGCACTTAGTTGATAAACTAACGCCAAATCAAGCGAACCAAGTCTTTTTAGAGGAAATTTGGTCAGAAATTGCCCAAAATAGCCAGAATAACCTGACTGGGTTCGTAACGGCTTTTGATCTAGCGAATGTGATTTACACTTCCGGTTCTACTGGTAAACCTAAAGGGGTAATGGTTGAGCATAAAGGATTGTGTAACCTAGCTCAAGCTCAGATTCAAGCTTTTGGCTTAGATTCTGGTAGTCGAGTTCTCCAGTTTGCCTCCTTCAGTTTTGATGCTTGTATCTCGGAAATCTTAATGACTTTGGGATCAGGGGCAACCCTTTATTTGGGTACAAAAGACTCTTTAATGCCCGGTACGCCGTTAATTGAGCGGTTACGCAATTATGGCATTACCCATGTCACCCTACCACCATCGGCTTTAGCAGTTCTGCCAGTTGAAGAACTCCCGGCATTGCAAACACTAATTGTCGCTGGAGAATCTTGTTCTGTTGAACTGATGAAGCAATGGTCTGCTGGTAGAAACTTCTTCAACGCTTATGGGCCAACAGAAGCTAGCGTCTGTGCGACGATCGCAAAATGCACTCCTGACGATCAGAAAATTTCAATTGGTCGCCCCATTGCCAACACTCAAGTCCACATTCTAGACTCGCACTTACAGCCAGTGCCAATTGGCGTTCCAGGAGAACTGCACATTGGTGGTATCGGATTAGCCAGAGGCTATCTCAATCGACCAGAGTTAACCCAAGAGAAATTCATCCCCAATCCCTTCGGTCAAAGCAGGGAAGCAGAAATTCTTCCCAATCCCCAATCCTCATTGCCCCTAATCCCCAGTCCCCAATCCCCAGTCCCCAGTCCCCAATCCCCAGTCCCCAATCCCCAATCCCCAGTCCCCAATCCCCAATCCCCAGTCCCCAATCCCCGACTTTATAAAACTGGCGATTTAGCCCGCTATTTACCTGACGGGAATATCGAATACTTAGGACGCATCGACAATCAAGTTAAGATTCGCGGCTTCCGTATCGAGTTAGGCGAAATTGAAGCAGTTTTGAGCCAACACTCCTTGGTACAAGAGAGTGTCGTCATCACCAGAGTTGATTCCTCTGGGGATAAAAGTTTGGTGGCTTACTTAGTGCCCGGTTTCAAAAGTCAAGTATTACCCCAGCAGCTTGCTCAATGGCAGAGTGAGTACGTGAGTGACTGGCAAAGACTTTATGAACAAGCTTATGGGCAAGTTGAAGTATCCACAGATGACCCCACATTCAATATCAGTGGTTGGAACAGTAGTTACACCAGACAAGCCATCCCAGATATGGAGATGCGGGAGTGGGTTGAAAATACGGTGAGCCGAATTCTGGCGGTTGAACCGAAACGGGTATTAGAAATTGGTTGCGGAACGGGGTTACTGCTATCGCGCATTGCCAAGGGTTGTCAGCAATATTGGGGAGCCGATTATTCCATCGCCGCCATCAAGTACGTTGAGCAGGTTTGCAGCACGGTTGAGGGTCTAGAACATGTGCGGCTGCTGCACCAAATGGCAGATAACTTTGCAAGTATCCCCCAAGGAGAATTCGACACTGTAATTGTGAACTCTGTAGTCCAGTATTTCCCCAGTGTTGAATATCTGTTACAAGTTCTAGAAGGAGCGATCGCCACAATTGGCCAAGAGGGGACAATTTTTGTGGGCGATGTCCGCAGCTTGCCGCTACTGGAGCCATATCACGCAGCCGTACAGTTATCCCAAGCAATTGATGAAAGAAGTATTGAGCAATGGCAGCAGCAGGTACACCAGAGTGTAGCCGCTGAGGAAGAATTGCTCATCGAACCCAGGTTTTTCATCGCTCTCAAACAACGTTTTCCCCAGATTTCTTGGGTGGAGATTCAGCCCAAACGCGGTCATTCTCAAAATGAGTTAACTCAATTCCGCTATGATGTCACTCTGCATCTGGGTACTGATGTCCAAACACCAGTAGTTCCTTGGTTAGACTGGCAACTAGACCAACTTTCCTTTACCCAAATTAAAAATCAACTGCTTTCAGAGCAGCCGGAACTGTTGGGAATCAGACGCGTACCAAATCAACGGGTGCAGCAAGCATTACAAATTTGGGAATGGTTGTCCAATCCTCCTGGTGTCGAAACAGTCGGGCAATTGCGGGAAATACTGGCACAACAGCCAAAAGTTGGGATCAATCCAGAGCAGTTTTGGGAACTGGGGCAGGATCTCGGCTACGCTGTCCACTTGAGTTGGTGGGGTAGTAGTCAGGATGGTTCATTCGATGTGGTGTTCTGCCGCAATAGTTCAACCCTAGGACACCAAGCGATCGCTTTTTGGGATAGTTCAACGGTTACTACTAAATCCTGGACTGACTACACTAACAATCCTCTACACGGTAAGTTAGTCCAGAAGTTGGTGCCCCAGGTGCGGGAATTTATTCAACAAAAGCTACCCAATTACATGGTTCCGAAAGCTTTTGTCCTGCTCAATGCTTTGCCCCTGACACCTAATGGCAAAGTGGATCGTCGGGCGCTCCCAACACCTGATACGGCTTCCAGAAATCTCTCAACTGGCTTTGTTTCTCCTCGAACTCCAATTGAAGCTCAACTGGTTCAAATCTGGGGTGAAGTTCTGGGACTGGAACGGATTGGTGTTAAGGATAACTTCTTTGAATTAGGGGGACATTCGTTGCTGGCTACTCAGGTTATTTCACGCAGCAATTCAGCTTTTGGACTTGATCTCTCTGTACAGAAGATGTTTGAGTTTCCCACTGTTGCTGCGATCGCATCCTACATGGAAGTAATGGATTGGGCAGCTGAAGATTTAGCGGAACCTGATATCACTGGCGAAATAGTGGAGTTTTGAGAATGACTAACAGCACATTTGATTTTCTTTGTCAACTCAGAAATTTAAGTATTAATCTAGAAACCGATGGCGATCGCTTGCGCTGTCATGCGCCTGAAGGAGCGTTAACTCCAACCCTGCGCCAAGAAATCGCCCAGCGCAAAACAGACCTGATTTTATTATTACAGGAGGCAAAGCAGCTTAAAGTCTCCGAGCAGTTGTCCATTCAACCCGTACTACGGGATGGTAAGCTACCACTGTCTTTTGCCCAACAACGGCTCTGGTTTATCCACCAGATATCACCCGACAGTACTGCTTACAATCTGCTGGAAGCTCTGCGACTAGACGGTTCGCCCAATATAGTTGCACTGGAGCAGAGCCTCAGCGAACTGATTCGCCGCCACGAGGTTTTAAGAACCACTTTTCCCACAGTAGACGGAAACCCGATCCAGCTAATTGCCCCTCCCACAGCCCTAACTTTGCCAATCCATGACTTGCAGGGGTTGTCCACCGAGGAGCAAACTGAGCAAATTCGACAAATAGCCAAGTCCATTGCATCCGAGCTTTTCGATCTGGCTGCTGAACCATTAGTACAATTCACCTTACTCCAACTGAATTCCCAGGAGTATGTACTGCTGTTGAAGATGCACCACATTATCTACGATGGCTGGTCTTTGAGCATCTTTTTCCGTGAGTTATCTCAGTTATATGCAGCTTTCACTCAAGGATTACCCAACCCACTAGCCCAATTACCTATCCAATACGCCGACTTTGCAGTTTGGCAACGCCAGTGGCTCACAGGCGAAGTTCTTGAGCGCCAACTCAATTACTGGCAAAAACAATTAGCAGATGCGCCTCTAGTACTAGAACTCCCTGCTGATCGAAAACGTCCCCCAGTTCAGACCTTTCAAGGTGGAGTTGAGTGTTTTCAACTGGATCGCGACCTCACACAACGCCTCAAGCAATTGAGCCAGGAGTCAGACACAACCTTATTTATGACCCTACTGGCAGCTTTTTTGGTCTTGCTCTCTCGTTACAGTGGTCAATCAGATATTGTTGTTGGTTCTCCGATCGCTAACCGCAACAGTCCAGCGATCGAACAGCTAATGGGGTTTTTTGCTAATACCCTACCATTAAGGGGCAATCTGTCTGGAAACCCCAGCTTTACTGAGTTTTTAGCGCAAGTCCGGCAAACCACGTTGTCAGCATACTCCCACCAAGACTTGCCTTTTGAAATGTTGGTGGAAAAGTTACAGCCAGACCGAGATTTGAGTCGTAATCCCCTGGTACAAGTAATGTTTTCCCTCCAAAATGCGCCACAATCTTCTGCTAATTTACCAGGTTTAACTATCCAGAATGTGCCGTTACCACTTGATGTCAAAGTCAGGTTTGATTTGGAAGTGAACTACTGGGAAAATCCAGGAGGTCTGGAGGGTGTTTGGTGCTATAACACTGATTTATTTGATGCCACCACAATTACTCGCATCGGCCAACATTTTCAAACTTTACTCAAAGCAATTGTCGCAAATCCCAGAATGCGAATTTCTGAATTACCACTATTGAGTTCAGCAGAAAGACATCAATTGTTGGTGGAGTGGAACGATACTCAAGTAGATTATCCCCAGGATTTTTGTATCCATCAGTTATTTGAGAAGCAAGTTGAGAGAACACCCGATGCAGTGGCGGTGGTGTATGAAAATCAACAACTGACTTATGGTGAGTTGAATAGTCGTGCTAACCAGTTGGCGCACTATTTGCGCTCCTTGGGTGTGGGAGCAGATGTACTGGTCGGGTTGTGTGTAGAGCGATCGCTAGAGATGATTGTGGGACTACTGGGAATTCTCAAGGCGGGTGGAGCATATCTGCCACTTGACCCAGAGTATCCCCAAGAACGCTTACAATTCATGCTTCAAGATGCTCAAGTTTCAGTATTGCTAACTCAGCAGCAACTTGTTAATAGACTGCCACAACATCAAGCACAGCTTGTTTGTTTAGACACTGACTGGCCCTTGATTGACCAATGTAATCAGGATAATGCGATCGCGCAGCTTACCGTAGGTATCGCGGATGTGCAAGCAACTAATTTGGCTTATGTGATTTATACATCAGGATCTACAGGTCAGCCGAAAGGAGTTGAAGTGATTCACCGTGGCGTTAATCGTCTGTTGTTTGGCGTCAATTATGTTCATCTCGATACCACCCAAAGATTTCTTCAGTTAGCCCCAATTTCTTTTGATGCTTCCACCTTTGAGATTTGGGGAGCTTTATTACATGGTGCTAGATGCGTTCTTTTCCCAGGAAGTATTCCTACCGCTAAAAGTCTCAGGGATGAAATTCACAAACACGGCATTACGATTTTATGGCTGACGGCTGCTTTATTTAACTCCATAATTGATGATGATGAAAAAGCTCTGTCAGGAATTGAACAGTTACTAATTGGTGGGGAAGCCCTTTCAGTTGCTCACGTTCAGAGAGCTTTGGCGGCTCTGCCATTTACGCAAATCATTAATGGGTATGGGCCGACAGAAAGCACGACTTTTACTTGTTGTCACCCTATCCCTAGACAGATTGACGCAACCATAGAGTCAATTCCCATTGGCCGAGCGATCGCTAACACCCAAATCCACATCTTAGACGAATATCTACAACCAGTGCCCGTGGGTATGCCAGGAGAATTGCATATTGGTGGTGCAGGATTGGCACGCGGCTATCTCAACCGACCAAAGTTAACACAAGAGAAATTCATCCCCAATCCGTTCGGTGGAAGCAGAGGGGCAGAAATTCTTCCTAATTCTCAATCCCCATTGCCCCTAATCCCCAGTTCCCAATCCCCAGTCCCCAGTCCCCGACTTTATAAAACTGGGGATTTAGCACGCTACTTGAGTGACGGCAATATCGAATACTTGGGACGCATCGATAACCAAGTAAAAATTCGTGGTTTCCGCATTGAGTTGGGAGAAATTGAAGCTGTACTGAGCCAACATGAAGATGTGCAGGTATCTTGCGTCATTGCCCACGAAGATACCCCAGGTGAAAAGCGGTTAGTCGCTTACATCGTGCCGCACCCACAGGTAACACCCACAGTAAGCGAACTGCGTCAGTTCCTTGCTAATAAACTACCTGCATATATGACGCCAAATGCTTTTGTGATGTTGGAGTCCTTGCCACTAACTCCCAATGGAAAAGTAGACCGCCGCGCCTTGAAAGCACCTTCTAACACCAGCAACTTAGACAAATTTGTTCAACCTCGTAACCAATTAGAACTGCAACTAGTACAAATCTGGTCAAAGATTCTGAAAGTTGACAAAGTGGGAGTACAAGATAACTTTTTTGACCTTGGTGGTCATTCCCTTTTAGCTCCCTACTTAATGACTCAAATTAAACAGCAGCTTGGTAAAGATGTCACCTTAACCAACCTTTTTCAAAATCCAACTATTGAACAGTTGGCGACAATTGTACAAAAAGGCGCGGATTACTCTGATTCGTCTTGTTTGGTAGCAATTCAACCAAACGGTTCAAACTTGCCTTTCTTCTGCGTTCCCGGAGCAGGTGGCAGGCCTTTTTACTTCTATCACTTAGGACGTTATTTAGGAGCAGATCAACCGTTATACAGTTTTCAAAATGATTTATATAGTGACTTAGAGTCAGTTACTCGTATTGAGGATATGGCTAGTATTTACATTCAAGCAATGCAAGCTGTGCAGCCCCAAGGCCCATACTTTTTGGGAGGACATTCCTATGGTGGGAACGTCGCTTTTGAAATGGCCCAACAGCTAGTTTATCAGGGACATGAAGTTGCATTGCTGGCGATAATTGATTCTTCAGCACCGACTTATAAGGATAAGCAAATGCTGATTGATTATATTAATTGGGATGATGCTATGTGGCTAGCGGAGGTGAGCAAAGGAATAGAACTTTATTTAGAAAAAAGCGTGGATATTTCCTACGATACTCTCCAAACCTTGACTATGGAGGAGCAACTAAAATACGTTTTACACTATTTTAAAATGGCTAATATGTTGGCTCCTAATGCTGAAATTACGCAGCTGAAAAATATTGTCCAAGCTTATAAAACTAGCTGTTTATGTCTAGTTGATTATCTACCAAAACAGATTTATCCGGGTAAACTTACGATTCTACGAGCTAACGAGGATATGCCAGAAGACCCTAATAGTGAGTTAAATGCTGAGGTTTCACAAGATTTATCCTTGGGCTGGAGCGATTTTTGTACCGAACCAGTGGATATCCATTTTGTGCTAGGTAACCATATCACGATTATGGCTGAACCCCATGTCCAGGTTTTAGCCGAACGCTTGAAAGCTTGCATCCAGCAAGCATCAGCAAACTATAGCCATTTTCAATTCGGTGAGGTACATGTGTGTAAATAGATCTAACCCCCTAACCCCCTTCCCGAAGGCGGGAAGGGGGAACAATTTTGACCTCTCTCCTTTTAGGAGCTACCGTGTACACACAAGTCTTAAAAAGTTGCCCAACAGCGTTTTGATCCCCCCTAACCCCCCTTAAAAAGGGGGGAATTAGAATCAAAGTCCCCCTTTTTAAGGGGGATTTAGGGGGATCAGATGATTTGTGTGTACACCGTAGCCTTTTAGGAGAGAGGAATGGAAGTGAGGTCAAAATTGTACTTCACGCTTATCGAGAACCGCTATAAGTGCAAAGATGCTTTTTCACTCAGTACTAAAAAGTGCTAAATCTGATTATAAAAGATTTCAATTTATTTCTAAAATATGCCAACCCAAGCTGTTCAAGCTCAACCCATAACAAATGCTTTTTCAAGTTTTACTCAATTTTGGGAAGATGTAAAAGCGATCGCAGGCCCTTACTGGTATCCAACAAAGCCAGGTGATAGAACATTTCCAGACGTTCTTCGCGCCTGGGGAATGCTTATTCTTCTGATATTACTAATAATCGGGCTTGTGGGCGTAACTGCTTTTAATAGTTTTGTTAGTCGCTATTTGGTCGATAGTCTTATCCAAGACAAAGATTATGATAAGTTCCTTAATACCTTAGCAGTTAATATTGTTGGGCTAGTCTTAGTAACCCTGTTAGTAGGATTTTCTAAATTTGTCAGAAAAAAAATTGCTCTGGATTGGTACAAATGGCTAAACAATCATATTTTAGAGAAATATTTGAGCAATCGTGCTTATTATAAAATTAACTTTAAAGCCGATCTTGATAACCCAGATCAACGCTTATCTCAAGAAATTGAACCTGTTACCAATAGTGCTTTGAGTTTTTCAGCTACTTTTTTAGAAAAAGTACTGGAAATGACAACTTTTTTAATAATTGTCTGGTCTATTTCCCAGCAAATCGCTGTTGTTCTACTTGCTTATACGATCATAGGTAATTTTATTGCTGTTTACTTAAATCAAACATTGAGTAAAATTAATCAAGAAGAACTTGTATTTAAAGCTGAATACAATTATTCCTTGACTCATGTTCGGAATCACGCTGAATCGATAGCTTTTTTTCAGGGAGAAAAACAAGAATTAAATATAATTGGACGCCGATTTAGTAATCTGATTAACAACACGGAACGCAAGATAAGTTGGGAAAGAGGTACGGAAATTTTTAGCAGAGGATATCAATCCGTTATCCAAATCTTCCCCTTTTTAGTACTCGCGCCTTTATATATTAGAGACGAAATTGATTTTGGACAACTAGGACAAGCCGCTTTAGCTTGTAATATGTTTGCTATTGCTCTGGGAGAATTAATAAATGAATTTGGTACTTCAGGACGCTTTTCTAGTTACGTTGATCGTTTAGCTGAGTTTTCAAATTCTTTAGAAGAAGTAACTAAGCAACCCGAAAATGTCAGTACTATTAAAACAATAGAAGAAAACCATCTCACTTTTGAGCATGTCACCTTACAAACGCCCAACTATCAGCAGGTAATTGTCGAAGACTTATCACTTTCTGTTGAATCGGGAGAAAGTTTATTAATTGTTGGGCCTAGTGGTCGAGGTAAAAGTTCTCTGTTAAGAGCGATCGCTGGCTTATGGAATGCGGGAACTGGTCGTCTGGTGCGACCGCCTTTAGAACAAGTCTTATTTTTGCCCCAACGTCCTTATATAATTTTGGGAACTCTGCGCGAACAGTTACTCTATCCTCATACAAATCGTCCCATGAGCGATCGAGAACTCAAAGAAGTTTTACAACAAGTTAATCTGCAAAACTTGCTTAGTCGAGTCGATGGTTTCGATACAGAGGTTCCTTGGGAAAATATACTTTCCTTGGGAGAACAACAACGCCTTGCATTCGCCCGATTATTAATTACTCATCCTAGTTTCACCATATTAGATGAAGCAACAAGTGCTTTGGATTTGGATAACGAGGAGAGCTTATATCAAAAGTTACGAGAGACAAAAACAACATTTATCAGTGTTGGACATCGAGAAAGTTTGTTTAATTATCATCAATGGGTTTTAGAACTATCACAAGATTCTAGTTGGCAACTTGTTACCGTGGAAGATTATCGGCGTCAAAAAGCAACAGAAATAGCCACTAATCCTCCTGAAAATACTGAAATCATCATAGATATTTTACCCAATAATCAATCCCAAAATCCACCCGAACTAGGCACAATTGAAGGGCTTTCTCATAAAGAAATGCAGGAATTAACAGACTATTCCCTTGCCAGTATTAGAAGTAGAGCAAGCCTTGGTAAGTCCACTACTGGCAAAGATGGCTTTACCTACCGCTACAACAAAGACTCCAAGGTGTTGAAATGGGTGAAAATTTAGCGTTTACTAATGCTTTTACCTAAAAATGAGCAAACTCTTGAAGCATAAATAGAGCAAAAGATAACATAATTTCGTACTCCAGCTAATTTCAATATTAGGTGTAAAAAATGACAATAATATTTGCAGATAAACAAGAATTAGCCAAACAAATAGTTCAATATATTCAGCAAGATGAAATTGCCATTGCTGTCAAAAAACTGCGTCAACAGGCGACAAACTCTTGTGAACTTCCTTCAACTTGGCTACTCAACACAGCAGATGCTTTAGAAAATAACGATTGGAGTATCTTGTCTGAAGGCTTTATTAATATGGATTTTATTGGTAAAAATGGTTATTTCTTGATAATCGCACCTTACCAAATAAATCGACAATGCCAAAGCCAGGTGACTTTAAGTGCAATTTACGGCAAAATGCACGATAACTCTCAGCCATCTATTGAACAATTAGAAAATCTGAGTCGCGAAAAATTTGGAACCCTAAGCCAACCAATTCCAAGGAATCTTTCTTTTACCGAAATTGCTAGTTGCGGTAATGTCAGTGGTGAAATTAGTGAAGCCTTCATCGTCCCAAATGGATGGTCATTTCCTAACAGTGTTTGTGGCCCAGCATTAAACAATGCAAGCGAGCAGCGACGACGTTTTTTAGGTTCTAGTCGCGAATGCATTCAAAAAGTATTTGAACATGAAACAGCAAATTTACTATTAGGCCCATTAGAAGACGAAATCAATAGTGAACGCTATCGCCATATAGACACTCAAGTTCATGAAGCAGGACATGCTAGTGGTTTGGGATTTGACTTCAAAGTAAAGCATAATCTCTTCCAAAACTATGCCTATGCTGGTGTAGAAGAATGGCGATCTGATAGTTTAGGGTTTGAGTTTGCAGCTTGCATTTTACCTGCTCAAGAAGCTGGGAAGTTGGTAGCTGTCAATTTCTGCATTCGCTTTGGCTTAGATGCTCACCGTTTAGGAGGCATAGAAAAAGATACGGATGTATATGCTAGTCTTATAAGCTTAGAACATCTTTTTCAAAGTGATGCTATATATATCACTAAAAAAGGTCAATTAGCTTTACGTAATTTGAGTTATCCAGGTTTACTCCAAGCCGTTGAACTCCATCGGACACAAGCATTATCTCTTACCCGAAGAGAGTTAAACCTTAAAAGTCCTACAGGTATTTTCTATCTGTACAAAATAGACATTCATCCATCAACTCAATCAATTTTTCAAGGGCTAGTTATGGAACGCTGTCAAGGAATTTGGGCAGAGTTACAATAATTAGCAATACTTCTCGGTTAAGCATTTTTAATTCGGAATCGGGTTTTGGGAAAAGGGCAAAGGGTAAGGGTTAAAGGTTTTTTATTTCCCCTTTTCTCCTTAACCGAGAAGTATTATAATAATTAGTTTCCCCCTCTTTTTGGCGTTGTTGCATGAGCAGGGGGAATATTAAAATAATTCGTAATTCGTAATTCGTAATTAAGTTTTGTAAAGGATATTTTATCTACTTAACTGTCTTAACTGTCTTAACTGTCTACTTAACTGTCTTAAATGTCTTAACTGTCCACTTTTACTGTCTTAACTGTCTACTTTTACTGTCTTAACTGCTATTGCATTTTCTTGATAAAGCTGAGATTATTTGAGAGTAGAGATTAAGCGCGTTGCCATACTACTAGCTTTGTGTATTTTTAACTTGGAATTGAGTTCATTCTCAAACTTAGATAGTAAAAGTTAAAGATTTCTCTTTACCTTTTGCCCTTAGAGGATGTTTGAAAAGTTCTCTTGCCGTCGGCATCAAAAATTTTAGATCCCCCTAAATCCCCCTTAGAAAGGGGGACTTTGATTCCGGTTCCCCCCTTTTTAAGGGGAGTTAGGGGTGATCAAAAAGTGCCTAAAGTCACAGTGAAATACTTTTCAAACAACCTCTTAACCGACAAGTATTTAAGCACGTTGTTTTTAAAAAATTTAGTCGATTTAATAAAAAATAATCTTTGGCTATAAAAAAAATTACTAATTTCCGATAAGTTGCCTAATTAAGGCAAAAATACTTTTAACACAGGTAGTTCAAGAGATTTACTAACAAACATAGTTTATTCATCTATTGCATTGATTAATTAGAATTACGAATTATCCTATTTGGAGATTAAACTCTTGTGACAAACCAGGTATATAGCCAATCAGTTCTGACATTTGATGGCCAAGATGATTACATAGACTTTGGCAAAAATGATTTTTCTGGTGTTTTTGCTCAAGGAAGTTCGGCCTTTACGATTTCTGGATGGGTGAATCCTCATCAGCTAACAGATAAAGCCACTACATACGGCACGCGCAATGTTTTTTTTGCTCGTTCTTCAGATCGATATAGTGATAATTTTGAGTTCGGCATCAGTGAATCAGGGAACCTAGATGTATTCATTGATGAGACTCTTGAGAAGAAAATTAAAACTTTTGGCAATGGAGAATTAACTACCGGACAATGGCACTTCTTTGCCATTGTTTTTAATAAAGGTCAACTGAGCATATATCTTGATGAGAATGAGTATTTTGGGTACTTTACAGGTGACTCTTTAAATAAAGCAACTAGTTCTGTGACACTGGGCGCGACTTTACACAACAACATATATTTCACAGGTCAATTAGCAAATATTAGCGTCTGGAATTATCCCTGTCCCCCAGCGGAAATTCAAAGGCATCGCGATCAGCCTTTAGTTGGGAATGAACAAGGATTAGTCGCTTACTGGACATTAAACGAAGGACAAGGAAAAACTGTAAAAGACCAAACTGAAAATGGTCTTGATGGAAACTTGCGTGGCAATCCTAGTTGGGATGTCGCACAACTTCCATTTGGAATTACACAATCATCGAACGAGAGTGAGCCACAAGAACAGACAGCGAGTAGTTCCGAGGAGAGAAACCTTGCGGAAACTGTGGTGCTGGAGCCAGAAAGCCAGTCTGTTGCAGATGTCGTCTCCGTTGAAGTAATTGCTGTCAGTGAAACCGAGTTGCAGCAAGAGTCCGTTGAGGTTCCTCCAATTGTAGAAACTGGCATCCCAACCCAGACGACAACTGTGTTAGCGCCAGAGGAGCGTCACCCAAAGGCAAAAAAAGGGACAAAAAGACAGAGCGAAAAATCTGCAAACATTCAAACTCTCCAGCCAAAAGAGGAGAAAGCCGAAACAGTTCCAGTCGATATTCAACAGCAAACATTAACTCAGGAGCGATCGCCAAAAACTATGAATACGAAAGCTAATCCCAAATACAAAATACTTGCTATTGATGGCGGTGGTATTCGGGGCATTATCCCAGCCCTGCTACTAGCAGAAATCGAAAAGCGGGCACAAAAGCCGATTTTTAGTTTGTTCGATTTAATTTCTGGCACTTCCAGCGGCGGAATTCTGGCACTCGGATTAACCAAACCCCGATTAGACTTAGAAGCCACTGATAGCTTACCCACCGCCCAATACAGCGCTGAGGATCTCGTCCAAATATATCTTGAGTATGGGGCTGAGATATTTTACGAGCCATTCTGGGAACAAATACTCGGTCAACTAGAAGATATATTTGTCCAACCAAAATATTCTTCTGAGGGGAGAGAAGAAATTATCAGGCAATATTTTGGCGACACTCCTCTAGAAAATAATCTCAAAGAAGTTTTCGTAACTAGCTACGATATCGAGCAGCGAATTCCCATATTCTTTACTAATAAAATCGAAAAGCAACAGACAGAATCGAAAAGATTCCGCAAGTTATGCTCAGGTTTTACCCTCACAGATGCAGCATTGGCAACTAGTGCAACTCCGACTTATTTCGCTCCCTATCGCGTTGCCAGTTCTCATAATACCAACGGTTTCTATACTTTAGTTGATGGCGGGGTAGTCGCTAATAATCCAGCTAATTTGGCTATTTTGGAAGCGCAAATTAGTAGACAAGAAAATAAACAAGTCTTGAATACAGAGGATGTCTTGATAGTATCCTTGGGTACCGGCTCACTGACGAGTGTCTACCCTTATGACGAAGTAAAAAAATGGGGACTATTGCAATGGGCAAAACCGCTGTTAAATATTGTGCTTGATGGTGGCAGTGAAGTAGTAGCTGGAGAATTAGAAAGGTTGTTTGAGGCTAATAGTAAAGGTAGCAAAAGTTCTTATTATAGATTTCAAACATTCTTAAAAAGTGAACTTGAAGCAATAGATAATGCCAAGCCCGAAAATCTGCGGCAGTTACAAACTTTAGCTAATACACTGATTCAAGAAAAAAGTAAAGAAATCGATGAGTTGATTAGTATTTTATTAACATAAATTTGAGCTTTTCTTGATGTTAATGGAGTTGAGCCAGTAATTTTCAATAGGTCGAAATGGGGTCTTTAAGTAAGCCATCTTATCGGATCGTCGCCATTCCAGGGGAAGGAATTGGGTCAGAAGTTGTAGAAGCTTCCTTAAAAATTCTGCAACATGTCGCTAAAATTGAAGGATTTACCTTACAGGTAGACTATGGCTGGCTTGGTGCAACTGCACTTGAACAACTGGGTAGTTATTTCCCTCAAGCTACCGCCGAACTGTGCGATGGAGCCGATGGCATTGTATTTGGTGCAGTTACTCAAGGCGGACTACTAGAACTCCGAAAGCATTTCGACTTTTTTTGCAATCTTCGTCCGATCCGTAGCGTTAAAAGCCTCGTACATAAATCTAGTCTTCGACCAGAGAAAATTCAAGGAATTGATATTCTCATCGTTCGAGAACTGGTGAGTGGAATCTATTTTGGCCCATCTGGACGCGGCTCAGATGATAAAGGAGATTATGGCTATCATACGATGCGCTATTACGATGAAGAGATTCGTCGAATTGCTCGCAAGGCTTTAGAACAAGCCCAATACCGCCGAGGATTACTCACCGTAGCCCACAAAGAAAATGCCTTGCCTTATTTGCCTTGGACTCGTCTAGTGGAAGAAGAAGCCAAAGAGTTTCCTGGCGTTGTTATTGAACCAATGCTGGTGGATAACTTAGCTATGCAAATGGTTCTGAATCCCCAACGGTTTGATGTAATTTTAGCGGGCAATTTGTTTGGAGATATTCTTAGCGATATTGGTGGTGCATTAATTGGCTCAATTGGTTTATTAGGATCGGCGAGTCTTAATGCTGATGGATTTGGTTTGTACGAAGCGATTCATGGTACAGCCCCAGACATTGCTGGGAAGGGAATTGCTAATCCCCTCGGCACCCTTGGAGCTTGTATTTTAATGCTTCAACAATGGGGAGAAGTGCGGGCTGCCCAACGAATTATTGCAGCGCAAGACCGGATTTTAGCTAAGGGATACCGAACAGCTGATTTATTTAGCCAAGGAGAAGAAATTTTAGTCAATACTGCAACCTTAGTTGACCTTTTACTTGAAGAACTTTCAGTTGTGCAACATTCTCAATTAGGAGTGCTTCATGAGTCATGCAAATAACGTTTTGCACCTGGGAGATGATATCAATACCGATGATATTATTCCTGCCAATCGGGCGACTACAGATGACCCTGATTACTTAAAAAAGTATGCTTTAGAACATATTATTGGAGCAGGTGAACTGCTAAAATTCAATGTGATTGAAGCAGGAGAAAATTTCGGCTGTGGTTCCAGTCGAGAAGTTGCCCCCATTGCCTTGCAAGCTGCGGGAATTGAGAAAATTCGGGCGCGATCGTTCGCTGAAATTTTTTATCGTAATAGCATCAATATTGGACTACCCTTAGAAATTTTGGGGGAGAAACAGGAGAATCCTGTAGTTGATGCGATCGCACTAGCCGGTGGGTTAATGTCTTTTAATCAACTGCGTCGTCAGGGTAAAATCACCATTCCTCGCAGCTTCACCCCGCCACGCCCCATGACTTTAGTCGAAAAACTCTTAGCTAAAGCCTCTGGAAATTCCTACGTCCAGCCGGGAGAAGTGGTTTTTGCCCAGGTCGATTTAGCCTTATCCCATGATGCTGTAGCTGGGCCTGTGGCCAAGATATTTTATCAAGAATATGGAGAAGGAGCAAAGTTATGGGACTCCCAAAAGGTAGTTTTGGTAGCCGATCACTTTATCCAAGTCAACGACATCCGTGCTGATCACAAAGCTCATGTCATGTATGACCAGATGATTCAGTTTGCTAAAGTCCAAGGATGCCACTTATTTGATATGGTTTCCCCTGGTGAAGCAGCGGGCATCTGTCACGTTTTACTCCCAGAAAAAGGGTTTGTCCGACCAGGAATGCTGATTGCTGGTACAGATTCCCATACCTGCACCTACGGAGCATTGGGAGCTTTTTCCACAGGAGTAGGAACCACCGATATGGCTAATATTTATGCCACAGGAGATATGTGGATTCGTGTTCCTCCAACCCTAGTATTTGAGTTGTCTGGAACCTTGTCTCCTAAAATTAGTGCCAAAGATATTATCTTATTTATCCTGGGAAAAATCGGCTGTGCTGGCGCTACCAGTAAGGTAATAGAGTTTAGAGGCTCAATCCTTGCCCAACTACCCTTTGATGAACGATTAACTCTAGCCAATATGGCTGTGGAGTGTGGTGCAATATGTGGTTTGATTGTTCCTGATGAGGTGACACGTGAGTATGTAAAAAACCGATCTTCAGAAGAATTTGTAGAAATTAGCGGCGATGCTGATGCTGAGTACGAAAGGGTTTATCAGTTTGACCTCAGTGATTTAGAAGCACAAGTGGCACGTCCCCCAAAACCGGATCAAGTAGTTGCCATTAGTCAATTAGAAGACATTCCGATTACCAAAGCTTTTATTGGTTCTTGTACTGGGGGTAAACTCTACGATTTAGCTCAAGCAGCCGAAGTTTTGCACGGTCGCCAACTGGCAGACGGTGTAAACTTGTTTATTGTACCTGCAACCATTGAAATTCGAGAACAAGCCCAAGAGTTAGGTTATCTCGATATTTTTGAACAAGCAGGAGCACAAATTCTCAAGACAGGTTGTGGGGCTTGTATCAATTCTGGACTTGGGGTTTTGGCAAAAGAAGAAACAGGGATTTATGCAACCAATCGCAATTTTAAAGGACGTAGCGGCGATCCAACGGGCAAAAATTATTTAGCCTCACCAAGAACAGTGGCTATCTCTGCTGTAAATGGGAAAATTAGCGATCGCTTTGATGGAACTGGGGATGGGAGGAATGCGATTGTGTGAGATGGGTAAGCAGGGGCTACCGTGTACACACAAGTCTTTTTCACCCCCTCTAACTCCCCCTTGCAAAGGGGGAGAACCGGATATTTCCCCCCTTTGCAAGGGGGGATTAAGGGGGGTAAATCCAGGGATTGGGGATTGGAACCCCAACTAAATCGAACTATCAGAGCGGGGTAAATTAGAGATAAAACTCAAAAAATATTAACCCAATCTGAGCGTGAATGACTTTTATCTAGCTTAGTCTAGGTTTTGAGATAGGTTTCTTTATTTACAAAGACTCTATTCTCGTACTCTTAGTAATGTTTTAACCAAGAAAAAAAGGATTTTAGGTAATTACAATGGACGAAATCGTTAAAAAACTTGCTGGTCTGGGTCTTCCTGGCATCATTCTCGTGATTTTAGCAGTCACATCAGCAGGTAGTAATGCTGCTATTGTTGCTGCCCTCACAGCCTTGGGAGGGCCCTTCGGCATTGTCGGAGGTATAGGTATACTTGGTCTAATAACGGTTGTAGGGGATACTGTCGCGGGATATGGAATTGAAGCTGTTCTCAAGGCCGTCTATACAGAACGTAGTAAAACAGAATCAGTGAGATATCTCCTCAAAGAAATTAAAGATTTACCCATTTCAGATGAGCTAAAACTCAAACTGAGAAATGAACTGAGTCCAGAAGTTATTATTGATACTGAAGAGATTCAGCAACCAAAAACAATTGAAATTGTCGAGGAATAATTTCACTATTACATTCGGTGACATTTTAAATCAAATAGCACTAATACTATTTTGGATTTTAGATTGGGATTTGGGAGTCTGAAAAGCTGACTGTACTTTGCTTTGAGATATCTATCCATTCGTGTTCTATTTTCCGATTGGTGTCAGGAAAGCGATCGCAGCAAATTGCTGTGAGCAAATAAAATGGCCTCTGAGTCTGATTTCATCGGATTAAAGCCTCAAAGGCCTATTCTTTTAAAGATTCGTGCAAGATATCTGTCAATACTGTTCGGTTAAGACAAGAGACGCGATGATTCGCCGTCTCTACAATAATCAGTCTTTCATCTTGACGGCAAAAAACCTTAAACGAACCGTATTGAGATATCTGTTATCTAAGAGGATAGAGGACTTTTTAAACATCCTCTAACACAAGCCGAAAAATCGGTCTACCTATTTTTCCAAAAAATAGCTATGTAGCCGGGTCAAGCATATATTCAAAAACTATAACTTTACTAAAACTTTCAACCTTCGTACTAAATTTATTATGGAAGAAATTATCATTAACTCTACTCAGTATGTTGATGATTTTTGTGCTTTAACTGAGCAGGAACGACATAAAATATTAGTTGAATGGAATGATACAACGGTAGATTATCCCAAACATCTATGCATACATCAGTTATTTGAAGCACAAGTAGAAAAAACTCCAGATAATATTTCTGTCGTCTTTAAGGAGGAACAACTAACCTACCAAGAGTTGAACCACCGAGCCAATCAATTAGCACATTATTTGCGAATTCTAGGAGTAGATACAGAAGTTCTAGTAGGCATTTGCGTTGAGCGTTCCTGGGAAATGGTAGTGGGTAGTTTGGGTATCCTCAAAGCGGGTGGAGCTTATGTGCCGTTAGATCCAACGTATCCCAAAGAGCGTCTAGCGTTCATGCTTTCAGATTCACAAGTGCAGGTGCTATTAACACAGCAAAAGTTTGCTGAAGGGTTTGCGGGTAGCGGGACAAAGGTGGTTTGTCTGGATACTGACTGGGAATCCATCAACCAACACAGCCAAGAGAATGCTATTAGTAATGTTACGGCTGAAAACCTCGCTTACGTTATCTACACCTCTGGTTCTACAGGAACACCAAAAGGAGTAGCTGTATCCCATCGGGCTGTCAATCGGTTAGTATGCAACACCAACTACATACAGTTTATGCCGAGCGATATCTCCGGCGGTCAACTAAGTGTTGCTCAAGCTTCAAATACTTCATTTGACGCAGCTACGTTTGAAATTTGGGGATCTCTCCTCCACGGGGCTAGGCTGGTGGTAATTCCTCAGAATGTTGTGCTTTCGCCCCATTATTTCGCAACGTACATCCGCGAACAAAGGATTAGTGTATTATTTTTGACGCCAGCCTTATTTAATCAGTTAGCTAGTGTTGTCCCTGGAGCATTTAAAGACTTACATCACTTACTAATTGGGGGCGATACTCTTGATCTCAAGTCAGTGAAAGCGGTTTTCAAGAATGGGCCGCCACAGCGATTGCTGAATGCTTATGGCCCAACTGAGAGTACAACATTTGCTTGTTGGTATCTAGTAGAGGATATTTCAGAAGAGGCTACAAACATACCGATTGGTCGCCCAATCTCTAATACACAAATCTATATACTGGATTCCCAGCTTCAACCAGTTCCTATTGGTACTGTTGGTGAATTATATATTGGCGGCGATGGCTTGGCACGAGGATATCTAAACCGTCCAGAATTAACCAAGGAAAAATTTATCCCCAATCCATTCGGTGGAAGCAGAGGGGCAGAAATTCTTCCTAATTCTCAATTCCCAATCCCCAATCCCCAATCCCCAATCCCCAATCCCCAATCCACAGTCCCCAATCCCCGACTTTATAAAACAGGGGATTTAGGACGCTATTTACCAGACGGCAATATTGAGTTTTTGGGGCGAATTGATCATCAGGTGAAGATTCGCGGCTTCCGTATTGAATTAGGAGAAATTGAGGCGCTTTTGAGTCAACATTCGGATGTACAGCAGGCGGTGGTAATCGTCCGTGAAGATATCCCTGGTGAGCAGCGCCTTGTTGCCTATATTGTCCTTAATCAAAAGCGTGAAGCCATCGCCGCTACTCTAAAACGTTTTCTCCAAGAAAAGCTGCCCAACTACATGGTGCCAGCAGTCTTTGTAATTTTAGACTCGTTGCCCCTTACGCCCAATGGTAAAGTGGATCGTCGAAATCTTCCAGGTTGCGATCGCACACGCCCCGCTCTCGAAGAAACTTTTGTCGCACCTCGTAGCCCAATTGAGGAGACGTTAGCGATTATTTGGGCTGAGTTATTGGCAATTGAGCAGATTGGAGTCAATGACAATTTTTTCCAGTTGGGTGGTCATTCCCTAATTGCAACTCAGATCCTTTCTCGCGTGCGCGAAGTTTTCCAAGTCGAGTTGTCTTTTCATCACATCTTTGAAAACCCCAGTATCGCAGGTTTAGCTCAACTAATCGAACAGCATAGTCAGTTAGAACAGCCGTTGCAGCGTCCCGTCATCCAACGAATTGGGCGTGAAGGACTCTTACCAGTTTCCTTTGCCCAAGAGCGAGTGTACTTTATTCAGCAAGTGGCTCCTGAAAGTAGTGCCTACCAATTCCAGGCAACTATGCGATTTAAAGGTCAGCTAAATGTGGCGGTATTACAACAGTGCCTCAACGAGATTGTGCGCCGTCATGAAATCTTTCGCACGACTTATCCGGCGGTGAATGGACGGCTATTTCAGATAATCCACCCAGCGTCACCAATTAGCTTTAAAGTTATTGACCTCCAGAAATTCCCGGAATCTGAGCAGGAAGCAGAAGTTCAGCGCCTAGTTGAGGCAGAAGTACAAAAGCCGTTTGACTTGAATCAACTACCACTAGTTAAATGGGTTTTGTTGAGGTTGAGCGACCAAGAACATTTATTGCTCCACATTGAGCATCACATAATTCATGATGGTTGGTCATTTAATGTATTTCTGGGTGAGTTGCTTGAACTTTATCAAGCCTTCTGTTTGGGTAATCTTTCCCCGTTGACTGAGCCAATCCTCCAGTTTGTGGATTTCGCCCATTGGCAGCGACAGTGGGTCAAAAGCCAGGAAGCCCAAACCCAATTAACCTATTGGCAGCAGCAATTATCCGGTAGTTCACCGTTGTTGGAATTACCATTAGATCGCCCGCGACCGACAGAGCAAACTTATAATGGCGATCAAATTAGGGTGGAACTTCCCATCAACTTGTGCGAATCTCTGCGAGTTCTGAGTCGTCAAGAAGGTGTCACCTTATTTATGACGATGCTGGGAGCTTTTTTGGTAATTTTGCACCGACACACTGGGCAGAACGACCTAAGCGTAGGAACTGCTGTTGCCAATCGGCGGATGCACGAGGTAGAAAAGTTAATTGGCATGATTGTCAATAACCTGGTTCTACGCACTGATTTGTCTGGCAATCCCACATTTCGGGAATTACTCGACCGAGTGCGTCAAGTAACACTGGAAGCATATAACAACGAAGATTTACCTTTTGATAAGGTGGTGGAAGTTCTCAAACCAATACGGAATTTAAGCCACAATCCTCTATTTCAAGTGATGTTCAGCTTCCACGATTCTCCCATGCCGGACTTGAGTCTTCCTGGTTTGGACATTAGCTTGCATGAACCTATCAGCAATAAATCAGCAAAGTTTGATCTGGATTTCCTGGTTATACCGCGTTCTGAGCAACGCGTGCAGAACGGTTCTAAAACGGGGGCGAAGGGAATCACGTTAGTTTTAGAATACAACAGCGATCTCTTTGATGCTGCCACAATCCAACGAATGCTAGAGCAGTATCAAACTTTATTAGAGGGGATTGTTGCTAACCCAGAGCAGCGAGTTTCAGAATTACCACTGCTAACAGAGACTCAGCAGCAATTACTAATAGAGTGGAATCAGACTCAGAAAGAGTACACCTTTAATCAGGGTATTCATGAGTTATTTGCAGCTCAGGTGGAGTTAACTCCCGATGCTGTAGCTATTCAACAAGAAGGTCAACAGCTAACTTACCGCGAATTGAGCGATCGCGCCAATCAACTTGCACACTATCTACAAAGTTTGGGAGTCAAACCAGAAACCTTGGTGGGTATCTGCATTGAGCGTTCTCTAGAAATGATTATCGGCTTACTCGGCATTCTCAAAGCGGGCGGTGCATACATTCCCCTTGACCCTAGCTATCCCCAAAAGCGACTGGCTGATATTCTCGAAGATACGCAACTGAGCATTCTGCTGACTCAAGAAAGATTTCAGGCAAAACTACCAGATTATGCCGGAAAAACCACCATCTGTTTAGATACAGACTGGCAAATAATTACTCAACACAGTACAACCAACCCGATTAGCGAAGTTCAACCTCATAACCTCGCCTACATTATTTACACCTCTGGTTCTACGGGTAAACCTAAAGGGGTGATGATTGAACAGCGATCGCTAATGAATTTTGTTATCAGTGCTATGCATGAATATGGAATTAATGCAACTGATAATATTCTGCAATTTGCATCTCTCTGTTTTGATACATCTATTGAAGAAATCTTACCTTGTCTTTTAGTTGGCGCAACATTAGTACTGCGAACCGAAGAAATGCTGCACTCCAGCGATGAATTTTGGCGGTGTTGCCGAGAATGGCAGTTAACTGTTTTGGATCTTCCCACTGCTTACTGGCATCAATTAGTAGCGGAACTTACCTCTGAAGATTCCCGAATTCCCGAAAGTCTGAGAATGGTGATTATTGGGGGAGAAGAAGCTCAACTCGAAAAAGTGAAGCGCTGGCACAGTAGTGTTGCTCACCTCTGCAATCCACCCCAATTACTTAATAGTTACGGGCCAACGGAAGCAACGATTATAACCACCTTAACTCGGTTAACCTCAACTAACTCCGTTTCGATTGGACGACCGATTAGTAATGCTCAAGTTTATATTTTGGATCAATATCTGCAACCAGTACCAATAGGAGTTCCCGGAGAACTGCACATTGGCGGAGCCGGATTAGCTAGAGGATATTGGCAACGCCCTGAACTTACGACGGAGAAATTTATCGAGAATCCATTTCACAATCCAAAATCCAAAATCCAAAATCCAAAATTATATAAAACGGGGGATTTAGCACGTTTTCGCGCCGATGGAAACTTAGAATATCTCGGACGAGTTGACAATCAGGTGAAGATTCGCGGCTTCCGCATTGAGTTGGGAGAAATCGAGACGGTGCTGAGACAACACCCACAGGTATTTGAGGCTGTAGTTATTGCTCGTGAAGATATCCCTGGACAAAAGCGCCTTGTGGCTTATGTTGTTCCGCACCAGCCGCAACCAACTACTGATGAAAAACTCCATCCACAAGGGGATGGAGTTTTTGGGCATGGGGAATGGGGCATGGGGCATGGGGAAGAGTCACCAATGCCCAATGCCCAATGCCCCAAGTCGGTGGGCGGCTATCCCTCTCCACCCACAAGTGGATGGAGTTTCCCACCGACTTTCAATGAACTGCGCCATTTCCTGAAACAGAAGTTGCCTAATTATATGGTGCCCTCAGCGATCGCACTCCTGAAAGCCCTACCAATGACTCCGAACCAGAAGGTAGATTACCGCGCCCTCCCAGCCACCGAACTTTCACTGAGTGTAAAAGATAATTTTGTTGCACCGCAAACTCCTACAGAAGAGAAATTAGCGGCGATTTGGTCGGAAATTTTAAGACTAAAACAAGTCGGCATCCACGATAACTTCTTTGAATTGGGCGGCGACTCCATCCTCAGTATTCAGGTAATTTCAAGAGCCAATCAAGCGGGTATCCAAATTGCCCCTAAACAGCTATTTCATTACCAAACAATTGCTGAGTTAGCTGCTGTGGCAGGAATTGCTCGCTCTGTCAAAGCCGAACAAGGGTTAGTGACAGGTACAGTAGCGCTGACACCCATCCAACACTGGTTTTTCGAGCAGAATTTGCCCGAACCTGATTACTTTAACCAGTCAGCCATGCTAAAAGTGCCGCCAGACTTGCAACCAGAGCTATTGCAGCGAGTCGTGCAACAATTGTTGATGCATCACGATGTTTTGCGTTCGTGCTTTGCACGTCTCCTCTTAGGAGAATCGCAGTTTATACAAAAAGGGGAAAACTGGCAGCAGATTAACACCCCTACCCAGGAAGTTGTGCCATTTAGCGTCATCAATTTGTCGCACCTGTCGCCAGAAGAACAACAAACAGTAATGAAAGCAACGGATGCTGAACTCCAGGCTAGCTTGAATCTATCAACTGGAGCGATCGCACAAGTGACGTTATTTAGGTTAGGCAATGATAAACCCGGCAGATTACTGTTCATCATCCATCACTTAGTAGTAGATGGCATTTCGTGGCGGATTTTGCTCGAAGATTTGGCTACAGCTTACCAGCAAATCAGCCGTGGCAAAGCTATTAAACTACCACCGAAGACAACATCCTTTCAATATTGGAGCGATCGCCTAACAGAATACGCCAAATCATCAAATGAGTTGAATTACTGGCTAAATGAGTCTAATTTGAAAGTTACCGCCTTACCAGTAGATTATCCTTCAGATCAAGAAAATAATACCTTAGCCTCAACCGCTTCTGTGTCACTTTCCTTAACTGAAGAACAAACCCGCGCCCTCTTGCAGGATGTACCCTCTGCCTACAACACTCAAATTAATGATGTACTGTTGACTGCCCTAGTGCAAAGCTTTGCCCAATGGACAGGAGAACGTTCCCTGTTCGTTGATTTAGAGGGACATGGGCGAGAAGACTTGTTTGAGGATGTGGATTTGTCGCGGACTGTGGGCTGGTTTACTACCTTATTCCCCGTTCATTTACAGCTAGAAAAAGTTGAACAAGAGGCAGGAGAGGCTTTAAAGTCAGTCAAAGAACAACTACGGCGCATCCCCAACCGGGGCATCGGCTATGGCGTGTTGCGATATTTGCACCCGGATGAGAAAATACGCACGAAATTACAGGATTTACCCCAAGCACAAGTGAGTTTTAACTACCTTGGTCAATTCGATCAGGTGCTTAAGGCATCTGCTGTATTGGGTTTGGCTGAAGATTTTAAAGCTGAACAGAGTTTAGTTAATCAGCGCAGCCACCTATTAGGAGTAAGCGGATTTATTCGTGCAGAAAGGCTGGAAATGACTTGGAATTACAGCGAAAAAGTTCATAACCGAGACACCATCGAGGGTTTGGCCTTTGGGTTCATAGAGGCATTGCGATCGCTCATTACCCACTGTCAATCCCCTGGTGCGATCGGTCATACACCTTCAGATTTCTCAGCAGCCAGACTCAGCCAAAAACAGCTTGACAAATTCCTAGCCAAAATTAAAACGAAGTAGTCATTTGTCATTTGTCATTGGTCATTTGTCATTGGTTATTAATTATTCTCCTCCCTGCCCCCTACCCCCTGCCCCCTGCTCCCCTGCCCCCCTGCTCCCC
>NZ_JBDNJQ010000427.1:0-439 GCF_051172895.1 Nostoc sp. CALU 1950
AGAAGACTTTGACCGCGCTATTGAACTTAATCCCAAATATGACTGGGCGATCGCACATCGCGGTAAAACTTACCGCTTAATGAAGCGTTACCCAGAAGCCCTAGAAGATTTTGACCGCGCCATTGAACTTAACCCCAAATATAACTGGGCGATCGCAGGTCGCGGTGTAACTTACCGCTTAATGGAGCGTTACACGGAAGCCCTAGAAGACTTTCACCGCGCCATTGAACTTAACCCCAAATATGACTGGGTGATTGCAAATCGCGGTGAAACTTACCGCTTAATGAAGCGTTACCCAGAAGCCCTAGAAGACTTTGACCGCGCCATTGAACTTAACCCCAAATATGACTGGGCGATCGCAAGTCGCGGTGAAATTTACCAATCAATGAAGCGTTACCCAGAAGCCCTAGAAGACTTTGACCGCGCCATTGAACTTAAC
>NZ_JBDNJQ010000428.1:0-434 GCF_051172895.1 Nostoc sp. CALU 1950
TTTGAAGTACTCGATTGTGTTCAAAAAAAATGCCCCTCGTGCGGTCAAGCAATGCCTCTAGAAGGGGAAGACAACCTAGAACCAGTGGCGTTAACCTGGGGACAAAGAAAGATTTAAGCAAGGAAGATTCCAATCCAGCGAAATTGTGCGATCGGTTTGGCTTTATGTGGTGATCGGAATTGCGATCGGTGCAGGGATTCATGGTTATGTGCCGACAGATTTTATTACCCAATATGCAGGTGCGAATAATCCTTTTGCAGTGCCGATCGCAGTAATTTTAGGTGTTCCACTCTATGCGAATATTGCGGGTGTAATGCCAATTACTGAAGCTTTAGTAAATAAAGGAATGCCTATGGGTACAGTTTTAGCTTTCACAATGGCGGTAACAGCATTATCTCTTCCTGAAATGGTGATTCTCAAAAAAGTGCTACGAC
>NZ_JBDNJQ010000429.1:0-433 GCF_051172895.1 Nostoc sp. CALU 1950
AATGGCCATATAAGACCAACATGGAAGTTGGTTGATGGAGTTTGTAGAGAGAGTCTTGCCTTTGAAACTGCTGAAAAGGAAGGTATTCCTGAAACAGTCATCAGGAGAGCTGAAGAGTTATACTTTTCAGTAAACACTAGGGATAGCAGAGCAGATACTGTGGATCACAAATATCATTTGAAGGGATTAGGTGAAGAATGGGATTCATTGAAGACTAGTGCAGCACCATCTTCTTTTGGGACCATGAAGGTATTACATAAGGAAGTTGAGAATGCTGTTACCATAATCTGCCAGAAGAAGTTGATAGAGCTTTATAAAAAGAAGAGCATACCGGAAATTGTGGAAGTGTTATGTGTTGCTATTGGTGTGAGGGAGCAGCCCCCACCATCAACTGTGGGTACTTCTAGCATTTATGTACACTTCAGACCTGATA
>NZ_JBDNJQ010000430.1:0-431 GCF_051172895.1 Nostoc sp. CALU 1950
CTGTAGGTGATACTATTGACCTCACTGCTATGACCAGTAAGGGATTTGAGGAGTTGACCACTACTGACATTCCAGATTTTGATGGTCTTGTCCCAACTAGTAGAAGCTAATTTTTGTCCATTGGGGCTGTAGGCGATGCTACTGACCCTATGGCTATGACCAGTCAGGGATTTGAGGAGTTGACCACTACTGACATCCCAGATTTTGATCGTCTTATCATAACTAGCAGAAGCTAACTGGTGCCCATTGGGGCTGTAGGCAACGTTGAAGACCGCGCTGCTATGACCAGTCAGGGATTTAAGGAGTTTACCACTGCTGACATCCCAGATTTTGATCGTCTTGTCATAACTAGCAGAAGCTAACTGTTGTCCATTGAGGCTGTAGGCGACGCTAATGACCCTATCGCTATGACCAGTCAGGGATTTGAGGAG
>NZ_JBDNJQ010000431.1:0-422 GCF_051172895.1 Nostoc sp. CALU 1950
GAGTTAGTGTAACTAGATATGTAAAGTTTTGTATTAGGATTCAACATTTCTGCCTCTGTTGTTATGTTCGGAATTATTGGGATGGATTTTTAGAAGCATGATCCGGGGGTGCGATCGCGCTTTTGCTCTTCCACTAAGGTTCAAAATAATAAATATTTAATATCAAATATTGTACAAAAATCATGTAGTATATATTACATGATGTGTCAATTGATATCTGCACTATCTTAAACCCAAAAAAGCACAGTAAAACTATGGCTATTCAAGGAACAAACAACAACGATAATTTAGTTGGTACTTCTGGAAATGATACCATTCAAGGCTTAAATGGTAATGATAGTCTTTCTGGGCTAGGTGGAAACGATCAATTATCCGGTGGTGCTGGAAGTGATACCTTGTATGGTGGCGCAGGAAAAGATCAA
>NZ_JBDNJQ010000432.1:0-420 GCF_051172895.1 Nostoc sp. CALU 1950
ACTTATTTTGAGAAAAATGAGTTTACCTTCCTAGAGGGTGGACTATTAAATTTTGAGCAAAATATTTGTGATTACATTGTTCTTCAAAGTTCTCACATCAAGGACAGAAAAACGTTTCTAGCAACTTCGGATGTAATTGAATCACTATTTGGAAAATATAAGTACTTCTCTTCACGTTGCCCATTTAAAGAGATGGGTCAAATGTTGCTAACTATTTGTTTATCTACTATGAATTTAACAAATACTGTTGTCAAAAATGCGCTTGAATCAATTAGTTTTTCCGACGTTGAAGCATGGTTGGCTGAAGTTTTTGGTCAATCTATGCTCTCGAAAAGAAAAACCCTATTTTCAGAGGAATGTTGACGACACAAAAACTGCATGAGCAAAAACCGCCTAAAAACCCACAAAGTCAACAGCCTA
>NZ_JBDNJQ010000433.1:0-413 GCF_051172895.1 Nostoc sp. CALU 1950
TCTGATTAACTCAGCCCTGCTGGGTCATTTTGTATGGCTTAGTCTAAACTCCAGAAGATAATGCTCAACAAACAGACTATAAAATTTTTGGGTCATTCAAAGGACAAATTACGAAGGATAGTTTATACCAATACCAAAATCGCTTTCGTTGACTTGGAAAGTATTAGTCTTAATCAATACTGTCCTAAAGCAGCTTGAAAAACTTGTTCAGCAGTCAAATTTAGCTCTCTTAAAGTAGGTGATTGAATCCGGTCATTTCCTCGAAATTGAGTAACTTGATATTCACCTTCGACTAAAGCATAAACTGATATTGTCGGTTGTTTAGGATTCCCAATAAACCGCTTTCCACCAAGAGCAGCCAGGGCGAACGCATCTAAATATAGTACATAATTACTAAAGGAGAGATAAAGGCA
>NZ_JBDNJQ010000434.1:0-413 GCF_051172895.1 Nostoc sp. CALU 1950
TACTATTCACCTCAAGTTTCGTGTTTTACGCAAAAAACGAATAATCTTGAAGTTGGCATTACAAAATTTAGAAGTCAGCACAAGCCAGCGTATCACAGACGGCATCCGCTGAGTCTGCTCGATAAACTCGCGATATTTTGGGGTCAAATATTTGTGACATAACCAAAGCACACGGTAGCTACTAAGAGAACTCCTTAATATGGGGCTGTTTTGGGCGCTCGCCGTGTACGGATTTGTGTGGATTTTGAACAGGGGCAGATTGGGGAACTTTCATCGCTAAGGGCGTGAAGCTATTCGGCAAGCTCTAGCCTTGCTACCCGATGTGTTCCACGCATAAAACCTTTCAAAAAGCTGCTTCTTAAGTAATCAAACAAAATTAATTACACAAATCAATATACAATATGATCTAGGAT
>NZ_JBDNJQ010000435.1:0-410 GCF_051172895.1 Nostoc sp. CALU 1950
ATACCTACCAGACGGGCAATTTCAAATTGCCGCAACATGAAGCCAATCAAACCAAAGGCTCCGTGCAGAGCTACGAATGGCCACAAACCACCCAATTGAAACCAACGGGTGAGGTTGCCTTGGGCTTCTGGTCCCCACAACAGCAATAGGGAATGTCCCATGCTGTCGGCGGGGGTGGATACTGCCACTGTCAGGAAGTTAGCACCTTCTAGGTAAGAGGAGGCTAACCCGTGGGTATACCAAGAGGTGACGAAGGTTGTGCCGGTCAGCCAACCGCCTAGTGCTAGGAAGGCGCAGGGGAACAATAGTATCCCTGACCAACCTACGAATACGAAGCGATCGCGCTTGAGCCAGTCGTCTAGAACGTCAAACCACCCTCTACTGGGGGCGCGTCCAACTGCGATGGTCAT
>NZ_JBDNJQ010000436.1:0-407 GCF_051172895.1 Nostoc sp. CALU 1950
GTTGGGATTAGTGCTGCGGGTGTTGGTCACCGCCGCCAATGTGCCAGAGCGGTCAGGTGGTAAACAAGTGCTCAAGCGCGTCAAAAAAATGGGCAATAAGGTTTCTCGCTTGACGACCATTTGGACTGATGGCGGCTTTGATGGTCCAGCCTTCATGATGTGGGTGATGGACACTTGCCGTTGGATTGTGCAGGCGGTGCTGCGACCAGAGCAAAGTAAGGGCTTTGTCTTGCTCAAAAAGCGATGGGTGGTGGAGCGCACTTTCGGCTGGCTGATGGGGTGTCGCCGATTGGTTAGAGATTATGAACTTCTACCGGAAACATCGGAGACGTTTATTTACCTTGCTATGATCCGGATCATGGTGAGGCGATTAGCATAAAATTTGACCCCTCAAAACTTTTCAAACA
>NZ_JBDNJQ010000047.1:0-48992 GCF_051172895.1 Nostoc sp. CALU 1950
GAGATAAGCAAGCAGCAATTGAAGATTACAACCAAGCCATTAAAATTAATCCCAATTATGCACTAGCTTATTACAACCGGGGTGTAGCTCGTTATGAATTAGGAGATAAGCAAGCAGCAATTGAAGATTACAACCAAGCCATCAAAAATGATCCTAACTATGTAAATGCTTACTACAACCTGGGTTTAGCTTACTCTACTTTAGGAGATAAGCAAGCAGCAATTGAATATTTTCGTAAATCTGCCGATTTGTATAAACAACAAGGAAAAGAAAGTGACTACGAATCTGCTTTAAAACACATTACACAGCTTGAGAAATAATCAGATTACCAACTTGTTAAAAAGTCAGCAATATTATTTGCAAAAGAGAAAAATTATAGTAATTAGAGTTAATCAAGATGATCACTGTATAAATTGACCAGTTACGGGAACAAGACGCTATCAAGAATTGTTAGCTAAACTCAAAGAAAAGGGAATTGACACAGATAATTTATAATTGCTGCTGTTGATGGTGCATTATGCTGTGGCTACTGGCTATGTCTAAAACTCCCTACTTGTTGATGCGTCCTAGCGCTGATGCTGGTAGATACTTATGATGATATGGAAATTAAAAATTTAACTATGGAAACACAACCGATACAAGTAATTGGAGGTGGACTAGCTGGGACAGAAGCAGCTTGGCAAATAGCCCAAGCTGGAGTGCCAGTAATTTTGCATGAAATGCGTCCAAAGCGATTTAGTCCTGCTCATCATACAGAACATTTGGCAGAATTAGTCTGTAGCAATTCTTTTGGGGCAATGGCAAGCGATCGCGCGGCGGGATTATTGCACGAAGAATTACGCCAACTCGGTTCGATTGTCATCTCAAAAGCTGATGAACACGCTGTTCCTGCCGGTGGGGCGCTAGCTGTAGACAGAGGACAATTTGGTCAAGATTTAACTGAAACTTTAGCGAGTCATCCTTTAGTTGAATTTCGGCGGGGTGAAGTGTCTGCAATTCCCGAAGGGATTGTGGTTTTGGCAACAGGGCCATTAACCAGTCCCGATTTAGCAGAAGATTTGCAACGCTTTACAGGGATGGAATACCTGAGCTTTTTTGATGCAGCTAGTCCGATTATCGTGGGAGAATCGATTAATCGTGACATTGCTTTTATGGCATCACGTTATGACAAAGGTGAAGCTGCTTATCTCAACTGCCCAATGAATAAAGAGCAGTACTTGCACTTTCGGGAAGAACTCTGTAAAGCGGAACAAACAGAACTCAAGGGTTTTGAACGGGAAACAGCGAAATTTTTTGAAGCTTGTTTACCCATAGAAGAACTAGCACAGCGCGGGGAAGATACCATGCGCTACGGCCCCCTCAAGCCAGTGGGATTGTCAGATACTCGCACAGGGGAACGTCCTTATGCTGTGGTGCAGTTGCGACAAGAAGATAAAGCTGGTCAACTGTGGAACATGGTAGGATTCCAAACTAACCTGCGCTGGGGTGAACAAAAGCGAATATTTCAGTTAATTCCCAGTTTAGAAAAAGCAGAGTTTGTGCGGCTGGGAGTAATGCACCGCAACACTTTTATTAATGCTCCCCAATTAATGCATCCTACCCTGCAATTTAAAGAGCGTCCCACATTGTTAGCTGCGGGGCAATTGATTGGTACTGAAGGTTATACAGCTGCGGCTGCGGGTGGCTGCTTGGCGGGAATTAATGCAGCAAGATTAGCTTTGGGTAAAGAAGCTTTGGTTTTACCACCAACAACAATGATGGGTGCGTTATTGGAATTTATTAGTTCCGCTTCGCCGAAACATTTCCAACCAATGCCGCCTAACTTTGGGATTTTTCCCGATTTAGGAATGAAAATCAAAAGTAAACCAGAGCGTTATGGACGTTACCGCGATCGCTCTTTAGCTGATTTGGCAACCTGGAAAGCTAATCATAATTAATGGGGATTGGAGCAGAGGGGAAAAACTTACTGCAACTTCTTTGCTGCTTTCCTGCTCCCTCATCTCCCTCATCCCCCTCATCTTCCCCTGCTCCCCACTCCCTATTTTTTAATCGTGACTAATCCATGTATCCCTAGCGCCGTAATTACACCTCCCAGTAATCCCCATGTACCATCGGCAAATACGTTGATGCGATGAATGTAAGTGCGATGATAGGCATACTCTAACTGTCTATCATTTACTTTCCCGACCTCTACCAGGTTTTTCACATTATTTTCAGCTTTGATCAGTGCTGCATAATCGAGATTAAACCAATACAACGATACTCCCACTACCGCCAAACCTGGAAAAACTAAAGTAATTAAGAGAATTGCTATACGTGCGTTCATATACCTCACCCAGTGACCAGAATTAATTAAAAATTAAAGATTAAAAATTAAAAATTGAAAGAAATAATAATTTTTAATTAATTCTGGGTACAAGCCCCTACTGATAGCGCAGTGTTAGCGAGTCCGCGTACTCTTACAGAGAAGCAAGCTACGCGCAGCGTCTCGTAGAGAGCGTCTTGCAATTTTTAATTTTACATTTTTAATTTTTAATTGGTTTGATATACCTGCTCAATGCTGACATAGCTGGAATCCTTGTGTTACAACTTGGCAGACCAATTTAATAATGTGTTGGCGTGGGTGAATTAGATTTTGGGAATAATCCTCATAGTGTTTGAAAGTATCGTTTTGATTAGGTTCACACTATGAGAGGGCGATTTCTAGAAAAAAAGCAGATTTATTGCTCTTTATCTATTGCATTTTGCTGCATTCTGTGGATTTGTTTGGCACTAATTCCAGTCTATGCAACATCTACAGGGTCTATTGATACTCTGCGACAACAGCAGCAACAAATGAACCAGCAGCAGCAGAGTGTGGTTAACGAGCGCGATCGCTTAACTAATCTCCAACAAGAGGCCCAAAAACACCTCACTGGTTTAAAGCAAAATCTGCAAACTACAGATAGCTATCTTCAAGAGAGTGAATCACGATTACAACTCGCCACCCAACGCCTCCAGCAATTGGAAACTGATTTAGCTGTGGCGGAACGTTCCTATCAGGAGCGGCAAATAGCAACAGTAGCACGATTGCGTTATCTCCAGCGATCGCCTGCATCTGTCGGATGGGCGGTTTTATTGCAAAGTCAAAATATCAGCGACTTTATTAGCCGTCGTCATCAGTTGAAGTTAGTGTTTCAGGCAGACCAGAAAATTTTGGTAAAACTCAACACCCAAGCAAACCTGATCAATCAACAAAAAACTGACGTAGAACAGCAAAAAAACGAAATTGCTTTAATTCGTGAGCAACTTTTAGCACAAAAATCCGATTATCAAACCCAGGCGCAATCGCAATCAGAATTGATTCAACGCCTCAATAGCGATCGCCTAGCCTTGGAAGCCGCACAAAACCAGCTAGAGAGGGAATCCAAAAATCTGGAAGTCTTGATTCAACAAAAAGTAGCAGAAGCTCAAGCAAAAACCAACAGCCGGACAAGTGTGATCATTCGCGGAACTGGTGTCATGGCATATCCTAGCAATGCTTCTACGAGCAGTCCCTTTGGCTGGCGGATGCACCCTGTTCTCGGCTATCGTCGTTTTCACGCCGGCTTAGACTTTGCCGCTAGCTATGGCAGTACAATTCGGGCAGCCGATTCGGGAACAGTAATTTTTGCTGGGTGGTATGGTGGTTATGGCAGAGCGGTAATTATCGATCACGGCAATGGCATTACAACACTGTACGGACATAGCAGTGAATTATATGTTGCTGACGGACAAGCAGTTGAACGCGGACAAGCGATCGCAGCTGTTGGTTCCACAGGTTTATCGACTGGCCCCCACCTCCACTTTGAAGTCCGTCGCAATGGTACACCTGTAGACCCGACTAATTATCTTTAAGGCTGAAAATATTATCACAAACGTGCTATAATAGTGAGGATTAAGGGCGCGTAGCTCAGTGGATAGAGCAACAGATTCCGGTTCTGTGGGTCGGGGGTTCAAATCCCTCCGCGCTCGTTACCTTTACAAGACTAAGCACAAAATCGAGAGGTCATTTTCTCTCATAGGATAAACCCAGTTTACCCTATGAAACAGAATGCTAACCGATAATCTGGAATACAAAAAATAGTGTGCGTATGTGGTGAGTGATATAACACTACACATCTTCTTTTCTGATTCAGTCTCTCACCCGTATACCTACCCCACACTTTTCTTGAAAAATAAAACAACGGCGCATTTGTTGGGGAGAATTCCTAAAGTAGAGGTAGAAGCTAAATCTTCCCTATTAGCAGCGCATGGGTTTAATGCAACTAGGATTTTTGTGGAGCGCAATGAATTATGACTGCTTTAACCTTACAATTACCTCCTAATCTGCAATTTACTGATGAGGAATTTGCACAGATTGTAGCTGTGAATAAAGAATTACGACTAGAGTTAACTGCTGAAGGGGAATTAATTATCATGTCACCCACTGGAGGAGAAACGGGAAACCGTAATTTTGAACTGTATCTTGATTTAGGAGTTTGGAACAGACAGAATAAGCTCGGAAAAGCTTTTGATTCTTCTACTGGGTTTAAACTGCCAAATGGGGCAACTCGTTCACCTGATGCTTCTTGGGTAAGGATAGAAAGATGGGATGCTCTTACCCTAGAACAAAGAAAGAAATTTCTCCCTTTGTGTCCTGATTTTGCAGTGGAATTAGTTTCTGAAACTGATGATGTGGAAGATACTAAAGCCAAAATGGAGGAATACTTAGCAAATGGCTTACAACTGGGTTGGTTAATTAATCCTAAAGATAAACAAGTAATAATTTATCGCCCCAATCAAGTACCGGAAGTTTTACAATCTCCCACACGTTTATCGGGTGAAGATGTTCTCCCTGGTTTTGTTTTAAATTTACAGCAGATTTTTGCATAGATGACTATATGGGTTTTCAGTACACTAACGCATTGATCGCCATAGCATCGGTTAATTGCGATAATTTAGTCAATTTCTATACTAAATTACTAGAGCAAAAGCCAGTTCCTTTGATTCCGAATGTCTATGCTGAATTTAATTTGGTTAGTATGCGATTAGGTATTTTTAAACCAAAGAACACAAACGAATCTGAATTTGAAACGATGTCTAATGCCAAAAGTAAGATAAGTTTGTGTTTAGAGGTAAGTAACTTAGAAGATGCGATCGCTCACCTAACTGCTTTGGGCTATCCTCCACCAGGAGACATTTCCATTGCTTCCCACGGCAGAGAAATTTATGCCTATGATCCTGATGGCAATCGCCTGATTTTACATCAAGCTGCTAGAGGGAGTCATTAGTCATTTGTCATTGGTCATTTGCAAAGGACAAAGGACAAATAATATAGACGCTTCTGCGGCTTCCCGCAGGGTAGGACAAATAACAAATAACAAAGGACAAAGGACAAATGGCTATAACTCAAAACTATAGATTAAACCTGATTCAATGGTATCCAGGTCACATTGCTAAAGCTGAAAAGAAACTCAAAGAACAGCTCAAGCGCGTAGATGTAGTGTTTGAGGTACGAGACGCCCGGATTCCCTTAGCGACTCACCATCCCCAAATGGCTGAGTGGGTGGAGGGTAAGACACGGGTGTTGATACTGAACCGAGTAGATATGATTACGCCGCAAATGCGATCGCTGTGGATAGATTGGTTTAAACGTCAGGGGGAAGTCCCTTATTTTACCAACGCTCAACATGGTAAAGGTATAGCAGAAGTAGCGCGGGCAGCGCAAGCCGCTGGGGTAGAACTAAATCAAAGAAGAAGCGATCGCGGAATGTTACCCCGTCCAGTGCGGGCTGTAGTGATTGGTTTTCCCAATGTCGGTAAATCAGCTTTGATTAATCGTCTGTTGGGAAAGCGAGTTGTGGAAAGTGCAGCTCGTCCTGGGGTAACTCGCCAACTCCGCTGGGTGCGAATTTCCGAACATTTGGAATTGCTAGATGCTCCTGGTGTTATCCCTGTAAGATTAGAAAATCAAGATGCAGCATTAAAATTAGCTATTTGTGATGATATCGGTGAAGCATCTTACGATAATCAGCTAGTAGCAGCAGCCCTAGTGGATTTACTAAACTATTTGGAAGCTGTAGCCGCAGATTTATTACCAAAAAAACCATTAGAGTCCCGTTACCAACTCGATTCGGCGATATCAGACACCGGAGATATCTATCTGCACGCCTTAGCAGAGCATCGTTACAAAGGTGATATAGAGCGAGCTGCAAGACAACTTCTAACAGATTTTCGCAAGGGTTTGTTGGGTGAAATTAGTTTGGAATTGCCACCCAATTAGGTTAGGCTACAAGCATTTTCAAGCCGTTTTTGAAGTGTTTTACTAAACCTCTCACGCATAGGGTGAGCGTGAGCGAACCTAGCGTTTTTACAACACCCTGAGCAAAAAATAAAAACAGCGAATTCTGCAAATTTACGGGTGTGGTTGCGTTACAAAAAGTGAGGAATACTTTGGCGCACTCGCCCACGCCGCCAAAGTCAGTACGAAAATCAAAATAGTCTTTACTAAAAGAACCCTCATCTGCTGTTGGCTCAAGAGAAGTTAGCAATTATTGGGGTAATATGATGTTTACAACAGGCTGCACCTACACACTCCAAATAACAGCCCAGTCACAATCAAACAGACAATTCTACTTTGTACGTATTTGCGTAAAATTGTTTTGCTTGTACCCAAGACACCTAGAGCTAATATTCCTAATGTAAAAGAAGGTTAAGGAATAGAGTCAACTCGACAAGACTCAATCAATTGGCGTAGTAAAAAGCAGATTACTATTGGCATTTTTTGAGACAGTAACAGTAGAAACTACCTTAATACCTATTGTAGTAATTACATAGACCTTGTAGATTATCTTTCAAAAAAATAGTATATTAGCGGGTTACAACTAACCCTTAGCACCAGTAGCATATAACAAAACCTATATCACTTGCTACATTAAATGGTGTTTTAAGTTACATGATGATTAAAAACCCTTTGGTAATAATCCAACAACCAGAAGTTGGCAAGCTAATTCTTAAACTTCGCACAATCGTTGGTTTGACACAAGAAGAGTTTGCAACATCATTAGGTGTTACTTATTCCACAGTTAATCGTTGGGAAAATGGACATTCCAAGCCATCACGCCTAGCTATGCACAGAATTGAAGAGATGTTAGCAAAGATAGGTACACAGGGAGAAGAGTTATTAGCAATATATTTACCAAAGAAGTTTTAAAGTAAAAAAATACCCTAAATTTATATGGGTATTATAAAAACTTGTTAATTTAAAAGACTTGTATCTAAAAGAAATGACATTTCTGTTTACATATTTAAACTAAATAGAAAAAGTTTTAGTTTCAATATGTAACATACTAGCAAGATCAATAGTTTTCTAAAAATTAGTTGGAGACAAAAAATGATTGTTAATTCAGAATATAAAATTATAGAAAAAATTTCGGATGGTCTAGATACTGTTGTTTATCGGGCACAGGAGCTTACTAATGAAAGAATGGTTATCCTTAAAATACTTAAAAGTGACTACGCTAATCTTGAATGTGTAACAGCTTTCAAACATGAGTATGAAATTGCTAAATCATTAAATTTACCAGGGGTTATTAAAGCTTATAGGCTAGAAAATTATCAAGATAGTATTGCTTTAGTTCTGGAAGATATTGGAGGACAAAACCTCAAACAATTTGTCAACAATAATAAAATTAATATAATAGATTGCTTAAAACTAGCTATTCAACTTACGGATATTATTATAGATTTGCATGAACAACATATTATTCATAAAGATATTAAACCACAGAATATAATTATTAACCCTAAGTCAATGCAGGTGAAAATTAGTGATTTTAGTATTGCCTCACGCTTGTCAAAAGAAAATGCAATGATCGGCAATCCTAATTTGCTTAAAGGAACACTTGCTTATATGTCTCCAGAGCAAACAGGTCGCATGAATCGGTCGATTGATTACCGCACAGACTTTTACTCTTTAGGCGTAACTTTTTATGAGATACTGACTGGCAATTTGCCATTTAATTACACTGATCCCTTAGAAATAATTCACTCTCATATTGCCAAACAGCCGATCCCTCCTCATGAGATAAATCGAAAAATTCCGGAGGCTGTATCTAATATCGTAATGAAACTATTATTTAAAACTGCTGAAGAAAGATATCAAAGTGGCTTAGGGTTAAAAGCAGATTTAGAGATTTGTTTCACGCAGTTGTTAAATAATGGTAAAATCGAAAACTTTATTCCTGGCAAGTTAGATAAATTTAGCCAATTTACAATTCCTCAAAAGCTCTATGGACGTGAGGCAGAAGTAGCATCTCTCATGTCAGCTTTTGAGCGAGTAAGTGTTGGCAGAAGTGAAATGATCTTAGTTTCGGGTTATGCAGGAATTGGTAAATCTTGCTTAGTTAATGAAATTCATAAACCTATTCTCCAACAACAGGGATATTTTATTTCTGGTAAATTTGATCAGCTTAAGCGAAATATTCCTTATACGGCTCTAATTGAATCATTTCAAGAATTGACCCAACAGTTATTAACAGAAAGCTCTGAAAAAATAATTGTTTTGAAACAGCGACTTTTAGAAGCATTTGGTGAAATTGGTCAAGTTATTATTGATGTTATTCCTGAGATTGAAAAAATTGTAGGTCAACAGCCACCTGTGCCACAATTAGGAGCAATTGAATCCCAAAACCGTTTTAATCGAGCATTTCAAAAGTTTATTCAAGTATTTACTCAAAAAGAACGCCCACTTGTTCTATTTTTCGATGATTTACAATGGGCAGATTTAGCGTCTCTAAAATTGATTCAGATGTTGATGCTTGATGATAGCCAATATTTTTTGATGATTGGGGCTTATCGAGATAACGAAGTCATATCAACTCATCATTTGAATCAAACTTTGAATGAAATCCAAAAATCAGGAGCGATTGTAAATAATATTACACTCAAGCCTTTAAATATTAGTGATGTGCATGAATTAATAGTCGATACACTTCATACTGCAACAGAAAAAACAAAAATACTAGCTGAACTTCTTTTTAATCAAACTCAAGGAAATCCTTTTTTCTTAACTCAGTTGTTCCAAACTATGCACCAAGAAAAGCTATTAAATTTTGACTTTAATAGTGGAACATGGCAGTGGGAAATAAATCAAATTCAGACCATTGGGATTACAGATTATGATGCTTTAGAATTAATTGTCAGAAATATTAAAAAATTGCCCCAAGAGACACAACAGGTATTAAAATTAGCTGCTTGTGTTGGCAATCGGTTTAACATAGATATTCTAGCAATTGTAAATGAAAAATCTCAGTCAGAAACCGCCTCTGAATTATGGGAAGCACTTCAAGCCAGCCTAATTCTGCCCTTGAGCGATAACTATAAAGCTCCACTATTTTTTGACAAAGACATATCTATATCTTTAGAATCTCAAGAATTAAAAGTTTCATATAAGTTTTTCCACGACCGCATCCAGCAAGCAGCTTATTCCCTGATTCCAGAATCGCAAAGAAAACAAACTCACCTCAAAATTGGGCAATTAATACTAGAATCTTGTCAAATAGAGGAAATTGAAGAAAATATTTTTAATATTGTTAACCACTTAAATTTTGGTACTGAATTTATTTGCGATCAATCTCAAAAAGACCAGCTAGCTAAATTAAATCTGATAGCTAGCCAAAAAGCAAAAGCATCATCAGCTTATGAAGCTGCTCTTAGCTATTCAACAGGTGGACTAGAATTACTGACACCATCGAGTTGGGAAAACAACTATGACTTGATGCTAACACTTCATCTAGAAAGCGTAGAATTAGAGTACTTAAATACTAATTTTACACGAGCAGCTATCCTAACTGAAATTATTCTAGAAAAAGCTAATAATCTGCTCGATCAAGTCAAGGCTTATCAATTACAAATCCAGTTTTATATGGCTCAAAATCAGATGCTTAAAGCCATTGATACTGGACTAGAAGCGATCGCAAAGTTGGGTATTTCTCTCTCAGCAACGCCAAATAAGCAAAGCACTATAGCTAACTTACCTCAGCTTCAAGATTTAGAAAATTTTCCAGTTGTCAAAGATCCTTACATACTTGCGGCTTTAAAAATCCTTGTTACTGTTGGTGGTGCTGCTTTTATTACTGACCCAACAGGGAAAACTTTTCCTCAGATCATCTTGACTGTCGTTAATCTCTGTATTGAACACGGTCATTCGCCTTTGGCTGCCGCTGGATATTCTTGTTATGGCATGGTGTTGTGTAGCCATATAGAAAATATTGATGTTGGATATCGCTCTGGTCAAATAGCTTGGCAGATATTAGAACAGTTTCAAGCCAAGGAACTTAAAAGTAAAGTATACGCACCATTTTATGGTTTTACTTTTCATTGGAAAGAGCATGTTAGCAAAAGTATTGCTCCTTTACAGGAAGGAATTCAGAACGCGTTAGAAATTGGAGATTTAGAATACGCTGGTTATTGCTCTATCCACTATTGCGGTCATATATTTTTTAGAGGAGAACAACTCGAATCAGTAGTTCAGCAGCAAGCATCATATATTGGTTTGCTACAAAAGTTTAAACTAGATTTCCCAATAAACTACATTAAAGTCTGGCATCAATTGACATTAAACTTACAGGGGATGTCACAAGATAAATGTCATTTGGTTGGCGATAGTTTTAATGAAGTAGCAATGTTGCCATATCTCCAAGCTACTAATAATGTTACTTCTTTATTTGCTGCTTATGTTGCCAAAATGATTCTTCTTTACTTGTTTAAAGATTATACTAAGGCACTTGATAATGCCAAATTAGCTTCAGAATATATAAGTAGTGTGATGGGGATGATCACAATTAGCATCCATAACTTTTATTATTCTTTAGCCATGATTAAGTTATATTCCAATGTTGAAGCTAACACTCAACAAGAATATATGGCTGCTATCAATGCCAATCAGGAAAAAATGCAGATATGGGCTGGTCACGCTCCTGCTAACTATCAGCATAAATATGATTTAGTAGAGGCAGAAAAAGCGCGAGTTTTAGGACAACCCTTTATAGCTATGGAGTATTATGAGCTAGCTATTCAAGGGGCCAAAGAACAGGGATATCTTCAAGAAGAAGCACTAGCCAGCGAGTTAGCAGCAGAATTTTACTTTTCCCGTGGTAGAGAGCAACAGGCGATCTTCTATCTGAGAGAATCTTATCATGCTTATATCCGTTGGGGAGCGATCGCAAAAGTCAATGATTTAGAGTCAAAATACCCCGATTATTGCCCATTGAGGATAAATCAAGAGTCATCTAGTTTGAAGGCTAGCTTGCGAACCACTTCAAGTAAGATCAATAATTTGGCATCTTTTGATTTATCTACAGTTTTTAAAGCTTCGCAAGCTATTTCTAGCGAAATCATGCTAGATGAATTGCTAGCTAAGTTAATGAAAATTGTTATGGAAAATGCTGGTGCACAAACTAGCTGTTTCCTTTTAGAGAAAAATGGTCAAATGATAATTGAAGCATTTGTAGGAGTTAACAACAATGAGATGTTTTTGGAAACTTCTATGTCTTTAGACAATAGTCTATATGTACCAATATCTATACTCAACTATGTGATGAGAACTAAAGAAAGTGTCGTTATTGGTGATGCTAGCTCTGAAGGAAAATTTACCGGTGATCCTTATATTATTCAGAATAAATGTAAGTCAGTTTTATGCACGCCGATAATTCATCAAAGTAAGCTTATCGGAATTTTGTATCTGCAAAATAACTTAACAACGAATGCATTTACTACTGAACGTTTAGAAGTTTTGAAAATTCTGGCCTCTCAAGCAGCTATTTCTATTGAGAATGCCAAGTTGTATACTAATCTATCTAAACTAAATGATAATCTGCAACAAGCTAACCAAGAATTAGAGAATCATAGCAAAAACCTAGAACTAAAAGTTGAAGAACGAACACAGGAATTAAATGAGAAAAATGTGTGTCTGGAAGAACAAGCACAACAATTAGAACTTACACTAAAACAGCTACAAACGACACAGTTACAGATGATTCAAAAAGAGAAAATGTCTGGATTAGGTCAATTAGTTGCTGGTATAGCTCATGAGATTAATAACCCAATTAATTTTATTTATGGCAATATTTCTCATGCTAGTGAATACATTAAAGATATATTGCATCTAATTAACACTTATCAAAAAATATCACCCAATCTGACTCCTGAAATGCTGGCAGAACAAGAGGATATCGATTTGCCATTTCTGCTTGAAGACTTACCCAAATTGCTGTCTTCAATGAAGATTGGAGCCGATCGGATTCGCCAGATAGTTCTGAGCTTACGTAACTTCTCCCGTTTAGATGAAGCAGAAATGAAGCCAGTAAATATTCATGAAGGTATTGATAGTACCTTACTAATCTTGCAACATCGACTCAAAAATGAGTCAGTCAATTGTAATATTCAAATTATCAAAAATTATGGCTCTTTACCATTAGTAGATTGTTATCCAAGTCAGCTTAACCAAGTATTTCTAAATTTATTAGCTAATGCTATTGATGCCTTGGAAGAGTATAACTCTCACCGTTCATTGGAGAATGATGAACTTAATCCAGGTTATATCAAAATAACTACTGAGTTATTAGAGCCAAATCTGATAGCTATTCGCATTGCTGATAATGCTTCCGGTATGAGTTCAGATATACTTTCTCAGATTTTCAATCCTTTCTTTACTACTAAACCTATTGGCAAAGGTACTGGTTTAGGATTATCTATTAGCTACACAATTATTGTAGAAAAGCATGGTGGCAAAATCAGTTGTCACTCATTCCCAGGAAAAGGAACTGAGTTCATAATTGAACTTTCAGTCAATCGGAAAAGTTCTAAATTAGTCAAGTAAAAAAATCCTGAAACAATTATGATTATTAACAATTATCAATCTCCAAGTGTTGTTAATATTTCAATTGATGAAATATTCATGGCTTTAGTAAAAGGAACTATACTAGATGAGCCTTTTGAATCTAACAGGATTGGAAAAATATCACGATTGACAACGACACAAAGAGATTTATATCTGGATAATATGCTCCATCCAGACAGCATTGTTTTTACTTTAGGAATTACCGTAAATTTACCACATAATCTAGACAGACTTATTTGGGAACAAGCAATAAAAATAGTATGCCAAAAAGATGATGCTACTAAAACTAGGTTTGTTTTTTATAAAGGAGAACCTTTTCAGTTTGTAGATCATAATACTGATGTTAATTTTGAATTTATCGATTTAGCAGTTAGTCATATTTCTTTCACTAGTTTGCAAGAAGTTATCGAAGACAAGATTAAAATAAAGTTAGAATTGCAAAAATGTGAGCTATTTAAAAATGTTCTAGTCAAAGATAAGCAGGGTAACTATACAGCTATTTTAGGTGCGCCTCATATCCTTTTTGATGGCTATTCTGGGAAAGTTTTCTTTGAAAGGGTTGCAAAAGTCTACCAAGATTTAAAAATAGACAATAACCCTCAAATTTTTGAGGATTATTCTTTTCATGATTTTATTGACGATGATGTAGCTCGATTTGATACTCCAGAGATTCAGCAGTATTGGCTAGAAACGTTACGTAAGGTTATCCCTGTTACGCCTTATATCAAAACTGAAACAGAAAACAAGGCTAAATCAAGGAAAGTCCAAATTACTGGGAATGAACTAGCACAAATTAGAAAATATTGCCAATTAAATAAATGTAGTGTTACTACATTTTTTAGGGCTATTTATGGCATTTATTTAAGTAAATATTTACAAGCGCCAGCAGATTTTGTATTTTACGATATTTTTGGGAAAAGAGATGAAAAATTGCTTAATACTTTAGGTTGCATTTACCAAGTAGTGCCTATTATTATACCTCAAGTAAATATTGACAATAAATCAAGTCTAATCGATTATCTTTTATACGTAAAAAACTATCGTAAAAATATAGATAATTTACAAAATATTTCAGTTCTTTTGCAAAGAACCTATTTAAAAGATGAACACTTAAAATTCTTCTATAATTTTTATAATTTCAGTATTTTGAATATTCCTTTTACTGAAGAATCTTCCAAATTAACTGTTCACAATTCTTTTGCCGACAATGAAGTTCATCTTGTCATTAATGACTTCAGTAATAGTTTAGATATAGAAATATTTTATAATCAAAAATATTTTACAGATATAAATTCTTTGGAGAGATTGCTTTTTATAGCAAATCAAGTTAGTCAAGGATGTGAATATTTTCATCAACTGAATATATTGCTAGAAACTGAGCAGAAAGAATTAGTAGAAACTTGGAATAATACTAGTAAAGATTATGCATTAGATAAATGCGTTCATCAACTGTTTGAAGCGCAGGTGGAGCGATCGCCAGATGCTATAGCAGTAGTATTAAAAGAGACACAGAAGCATGAACAGTCTTCACTCACTTACCGAGAGTTAAATCAGCACGCGAACCAGTTAGCACACTACCTACGTTCGCTAGGTGTCAAACCAGATATGCCGATAGGAATCTGTGTAGAGAGAACCCTGGAAATGGCGATCGCAGTTTTGGCAGTTCTCAAAAGTGGCGGTGCTTATGTACCAATGGATTCAGCGTATCCCAAGGAACGCCTAGCCTTTATCCTTGAAGATACTCAAGTATCAATACTACTCACTCAACAACAACTATTAACAGAGCTTCCCAAAACCAAAGCGCAGATTATCTGTTTAGATATCGACTGGGACAAGATAGAGCAATACAGTCAGGAAAATCCCTCTAGTGAAGTAACACCAGAGAATTTAGCTTATATCATCTACACTTCTGGTTCCACAGGCACACCGAAAGGCATCTGTTTAGCTCACCGTCCTTTAGTGAATTTACTACAATGGCATCTAAACTCACTATTAACAGGTGTACGTACCCTGCAATTTGCCTCTTTGAGCTTTGATGCCAGCTTTCATGAGATGTTTGCTACTTGGTCTTCAGGAGGAACTTTGTTTCTCATCTCAGAAAACTTGCGTCGGGACACCACAGCTTTAGCTCGCTTTATTCAGAGTCAAGAGATTGAAAAAGTTATCCTGCCTGTTGTCGTATTACAGCAAATGGCAGAAATGGCTGTATCTCAATTGGAATTATTTACTAGCTTAAAAGAAGTTACTACTACAGGTGAGCAACTGCAAATCACTCCAGCCATTGTCAAATTATTCAAATCGCTACCACACTGCTCATTTCATAATCACTACGGGCCATCAGAAACCCATGTAGTAACAGCTTTGACATTAGATCAAAATCCTGATTCCTGGCCAACTTATCCGTCTATCGGTCGTCCCATAGCTAACACCCAAATCTACATCCTCAATGCAGAGTTAAAGCCAGTTCCTATCGGTGTTTCGGGAGAGCTTTATATTGGTGGCGATAGTTTAGCCAGGGGTTATCTCAATCGACCTGATCTGACTAGTGAACGCTTTATTCTCAATCCTGATGCGAAATCGCACCGCTTATATAAAACAGGTGACTTAGCTTGCTACTTACCAGATGGGAATATTGAATACCTGGGTCGGATAGACCAGCAAGTGAAGATTCGCGGCTTCCGCATTGAGTTGGGGGAAATTGAAGCAATGCTGTTGCAGCATCCTGATGTGCGTGAAGCCGTAGTCATAGCGCGTGAGGATGTGCCTGGAAATAAATATTTAGTCGGTTATGTTGTCTGTAGCTTGATTCCAGAGCAAGTACGCACAGTCAGTAGTAATCTGCGTAAATTTCTCAAACAGAAGTTACCAGATTATATGATGCCCTCCAGTTTTGTGATTTTAGATGCATTACCACTAACATCTAATGGGAAAGTAGATCGTCGTTCCTTACCAGCACCAGATCGCACTGGACGGAATCTGGAGCAAGATTTTGTCTCACCTCGTACCATCATTGAGGAAGTACTAGCAAAAATTTGGGTGGAAGTTTTGCGATTGGAGCAGATTAGTGTCTACGATAACTTTTTTGAGATTGGGGGACACTCACTGCTAGCAACTCAGGTAATCTCTCGAATACGAGATACCTATCAATTAGATTTACCATTGCGGGGTTTATTTGATGCACCTACTATTGCCAGCTTGGCGGAAAGTATCGAGACACAACTTAAGCAAAATCTGGAATGGCACACTCAAGCGATTGTACCTGTAACGCGCAACCAAAACTTACCTCTTTCCTTTGCCCAGCAGCGATTATGGTTTCTTGAGCAGTTCCTACCCGGCAATCCTTTATACAACTTACCGCAGACTTTTCACCTTGTTGGTCAAGTAAATTTAAGTGCCTTAGAACAGAGTGTCAACGAAATTATTCGCCGCCATGAAGTTTTACGCACCACTTTTACTTTCTTAGATGGGCAGCCAGTACAAATTATTGCTCCTACCCTAACTGTATCTCTGCATTTAATAGATTTGAGATTGCTGTCTGACTCGCAAAAAGACACAGAAATCCAGCGATTAACAATTGAGGAGTGCCAACAACCCTTTAACCTCAATGACGGGCCGCTAGTACGAACCACCCTTTTACAGTTAGGTGCAGAAGAATATATACTGCTTTTGAATATTCACCATATTGTTTTTGATGGTTGGTCTGTCGGTACATTTTTCCGAGAACTGAGACTGCTATATCAAGCCTTCGTTAATGGTCAACCTTCTCCCCTAGCTGAACTTCCGATTCAGTATGCAGACTTTGCTCTTTGGCAACGGCAATGGTTGCAAGGAAAAGTATTATCAGAGCAACTAGACTATTGGAAGCAGCAGTTAGCAGATTTACCCATTTTACAGTTACCAAGCGATCGCCCCAGACCAGCAATCCAAACTTATCGCGGGACGCGTCAACCTTTAGCCCTTTCCAAATCTCTCGGCGAGACACTAACTCGCTTCAGTCAGCAGGAGGGAGTTACTTTATTTATGACGCTCCTAGCAGCGTTCCAAACATTGCTATTCCGTTATACGAGTAGCGCAGATATCCCAGTAGGTTCGGTAATTGCCAACCGTCACTATCAGGAAATTGAGAATTTAATTGGATTTTTTGTTAACACCTTAATACTACGCAGTGATTTTTCTGACTCTCCAACTTTTCGCCAGTTGCTCAAGCAAGTGCGAGAAGTGACCTTAGAAGCTTATGCTCATCAAGACCTACCCTTTGAAAAACTGGTAGAGGAACTAGAACCACAACGAGATTTGAGCCGTCATCCCCTGTTCCAAATCGGCTTTGCTCTGCAAAATGTACCCATACCAGCGATAGAACTTTCTGGTATGACCATTAACCATCGCTTAGAACACAATGGCACAGCCAAGTTCGATCTGTTCTTAGAATTATTTGAAACACCAGATGGGATTAGTGGTTGGTTTGAGTACAGTACCGATTTATTTGATGCTGCTACCATCTCTCGCATCGGGGAAAATTTTCAGACTTTAGTTGCAGGTATCGTTGCTAATCCCGATCAGAAAGTTGCAGATTTACCCCTTTTAACAATTACTGAGCGCCAACAATTATTAGTGGAATGGAATCAAACTCAAGCAGATTACCCTGAGCAAAGTTGCATTCACCAACTATTTGAAGCGCAAGTAGAGCGTGAGCCTGATTCTGTAGCAGCAATTTTTGCAGAACAGCAAATAACTTATCACGAATTGAATGCCAGAGCCAATCAATTAGCCCGTCATTTACAAACTTTAGGTGTCGGGCCGGATGTATTAGTAGGGATTTGTGTGGAGCGATCGCTAGAGATGATCGTAGCTCTATTAGCGATTCTCAAAGTCGGTGGAGCTTATGTGCCTCTAGATACCGCCTATCCACAGCAGCGTTTATCCTTAATGCTGACAGACTCTCAAGTAACAGTGCTATTAACCCAACAAAGTTTATTGGAGCAGCTTCCCGAACATCAAGCTAGTATTGTCTGTCTAGATAGAGACTGGGGAGATATTGCTACTCAAGCCCAAGATAACCTGGATATTAATATCCATCCTGACAATTTAGCTTATGTTATCTACACTTCCGGTTCTACTGGCAAACCAAAAGGTGTAGCGATGCCGCACCGTCCCTTAGTCAACTTAATTGCTTGGCAGTCGGAAACTTCCACAGTTGGCTTTGGCAGCAAAACACTGCAATATACGCCGATTAGCTTTGATGTTTCCTTCCAAGAAATTTTTGCCACCTTAACTACAGGCGGGACATTGGTATTAATTTCGGAATCAATGCGGCGTGAACCCACACAACTGCTGCAATTTCTGAACCGAGAAGGGATTGAGCGCTTGTTCCTACCGTATGTCGCTTTGCAACAAATAGCTGAAATGGCAAGGATAGAAGGCATAGTACCCTGTAGTTTACGCGAAGTGATTACGGCTGGAGAACAGTTACGCATTACAGATGCGATCGCACATTTATTTCGCCAATTACCTAACTGTACTCTCCACAACCACTATGGCCCTTCTGAAACTCATGTCGTGACTGCCTTTACCCTCACAAATTCACCTACAGATTGGTCGATTTTGCCCCCCATTGGACGACCGATTGCTAACAGTCAAATGTATCTATTGGATTCTCAATTACAACCTGTTCCTATAGGTGTGCCTGGAGAACTTTATATTGGTGGTATTGGTATAGCACGTGGCTATCTCAACCGCTTGGATCTTACAGATGCTCGGTTCATTCCCAACCCCTTTGAGAATTCAAAATGCGATCGCCTTTATAAAACAGGTGACTTAGCACGTTATCTACCAGATGGCAATATCGAATATCTCAGTCGTATCGATCATCAAGTAAAAATTCGCGGCTTCCGAATCGAACTAGGAGAGATTGAAGCTTTACTAGCACAACATCCCTCTGTCAAGACAAGTGTTGTTATAGATCGGGAAGATGTACCTGGACAAAAGCGTTTGGTCGCTTACGTAGTACCAAATCAACAATATGAGAATGACAGCCAATTTACATTAGAACTCCGCCACTTTCTCAAACAAAAGCTACCAGAATATATGTTACCTACAGCTTTTGTATGCTTAGAGAAGTTACCACTAACACCCAGTGGGAAGTTAGATCGTCGAACATTACCTACTCCCGATCAATCCAGACCCATTCTAGAAGTAGCATTAATTACACCTCGTACTCCTACTGAGGAAAAAATGGTCGGTATCTGGACTAAGATACTTGGCATTGATAATCTGGGTATTCAAGATAACTTCTTTGAACTTGGCGGTAATTCCCTATTAGCAGCGCAGTTAATGATATATGTGCGAGATACTTTTCAAGTACAGATGCCTGTAAGATGTATTTTTGAGCAGCAGACTATAGAAGGACTGTGCCAGATAGTTGAGAAATTAGATCACGAAGGAAATGCTGCTCTCAATAATGTTATTAGTTTCAAAGCTGAAGCCGTACTTGATTCAAACATCTATCCCCAAGGAGTGCTTGCTAAAGATATCAGTCAGCCAAAGCATATTTTCTTAACAGGTGCTACCGGCTTTCTCGGTGCTTTCTTACTACATGAATTGTTGCAGCAAACAGAGGCGAAAATATATTGCCTTGTACGTGCTGATAATGAAAGTGAAGGTTTGAGAAGGTTGCAGAAAAACCTAGAAAAATATTTAATATGGGACGCAAACCAAAGCTCAAGAATTATTGCAATACCAGGAAATTTAGATCAGCATCATCTAGGACTTTCTTCAGAGCAATTTGAGAGGCTAGCAGAGCGGATTGATGTTATTTATCACAGTGGTGCTGAAGTCGGCTTTGCTAAACCATATTCTCTAATGAAGGCGGCAAATGTTCTTGGCACTCAAGAAGTTCTGAGATTGGCATGTCATGGTCAACTTAAGCCACTACACTACATCTCAACAATTGCTATTTTTAGCACAATTGCTTGTTTTAATAAATTTAACGTCCTTTATGAGGACGATGATATTGATCGTAGTGAAACTTATCTTTATCAAGATATTGGTTATATACAAAGTAAATGGGTAGCTGAAAAACTTGTTTGGATTGCGAAATCTAGAGGTATCCCCATAACAGTTATTAGATCGGGATTTTTAATGGGTCATCCGCATACTGGTGTAACTAATACAGATGACTACATATCTAGATTGATCAAAGGTTGTATTCAATTAGGGAGTTTTCCCGATTTAGTGAATCAAAAACAAGATTTAATTACTGTTGATTATGCCAGTAAAGCTATTGTTCAAATATCTACAATGAAAGAATCTTTAGGAAAGGCATTTCATATAGTTCCTTTGGCATCGCAAAATATAGATTTAACTAGATTATTTGAACTGATATCAACTTGTGGATACCATCTGAAAAAAGTGTCTTATGAAGAATGGACAACTGATTTAATTAATCAAGCTCGATACTCTCAAGAAAATTCGTTATTTCCTCTCATCCCCATGTTAACTGAAAAAGTCCATGAAGGGGTGACTGCATGGCAACTATATCAAAACACTCCTGATTTAGACTGTCGCAATACCCTTGAGGCAATTGCTGATACTTCCATCTCCAATCCATCAATGGATACTGAATTAATCAGTAAATATTTAGCTTATTTCCAAAATAGCGGATTTTTAAATACAGAATTTGTATAGTAGACAATTTTTTTGAGGAATTTAGCTATTTAGAAATAATATTTGATTTTTTAAATACATGTAGGGTGTGTTAGCGAAGCATAACGCACCCTACTGGACTGCCTGGCAAATATTGCAATTGCAATATTTGAGCCTTGCCATGCTAATACGTATATTTTAAAAATCAAATTAAAGCTTTATAAGTATTATTAAGTAATGCTTAAAACATTTCTGAATATTTTTAAGCGTTTTGAGTAATTTAACCCATCAAAAATGATTCAAACCATTTAAGTGTTCCTCGCAATGTCCCTAAATTTCAAAAGAGTTAAATTTTAATTGTTCATAAATTCAAGAGTTTAGTATGTACTTAACAGAAGAACAATTATCAATCTACAAAAGCCAAGGATTTATTTTGTTATCAGAATACTTTTCTCGGACTGAAGTCGAAATGATGAAAGCAGAATTATCTGCTTTATCTACAGAAAACTCACCAAATAAGATTCTTGAGAAAGATGGTAAAACTATACGTTCACTTCACGGTTCACATAGTAACAATGATGTTTTCAATTGCCTAACGCGACATCCATTCATTGTTGAGCCTGCTATGCAAATAGTTGGCAATCAAGTATATATATATCAATTCAAAGTAAATCTTAAAGCAGCATTTACTGGTGATATTTGGAAATGGCATCAAGACTATATCTATTGGCGTAAGGAGGATGGAATGCCAAGACCACAAGTAGTCAATGCTATGTGTCTCTTAGATGATATGAACGAGTTTAATGGGCCGCTATTTGTTATCCCTGGTTCCCACAAAGAAGAGATGATTGATATTACGGCTGATAATCCTAGAGTGAAAAATACAAATACTAATAGTTCTGGTGATAACCCTGCATGGGTATCAAGTTTTAGTGCTAATTTGAAGTATTCTCTGAGCCAGGAATTAGTTGTTGATTTAGTATCAAAGTATGGAATTACGTTGATAAAAGCTGTAGCTGGCTCCGTATTATTTTTTGATAGCAATATTGTACATGCTTCATCTAATAATATATCTCCATTTGGGCGTTCTACTGTGATTATTACTTATAATAGTATTGAAAATATTCCCTTACCAGTTCAAAATCCCCGACCAGATTTTCTTGTGAGTAAAGATTATCGACCAGTCACTCCTCTCGCGCCTAATGCGTTATCGCAGTTTTCTCGCATCAAGCTTTAAAATAGATAGGGCAAAATTATACAGCCTTTCTGCTCAGATCACAATCAATCTTAGATGATAGCTGGGTTTTGGCTTAAGTTGATACCAATGATAGATGTGCTCCCTTTCTGAAGGTTTTATCAAGAAAGGCAGGAGAACTTACCGCGCTGGTCTGGCTGACAAAATTGAAAATTTGGTGGCTCCTCTTCACCAAGGGATCAAACACTCTGAACTGAACCTCCAGCAAAATTGCCTCATTCAATGTAATATCTGTCACATACAGTTGTCGGAATGCAGTTAACAGTGTCATAAAGAAAAGGTGAAGGTTAACCTGTAGGGTATAACTTACCTCACAGCTTTGCACCTCTAGCCTCAATGGATCTATCACACTCATGACTGAACTCACGCTACGCCTACAAGAGGGAGATACCGAGACAACGATCGCAGTTGAACAAGATATATTTACAATTGGTCGTTTGCCCGAATGTAACTTGTACTTACCTTTTGCTGGAGTATCCCGCAACCATGCTCGCCTGGTGAAAACGGCTGACGGTGTGTGGACTATTGAGGATCTGGGCAGCAAAAACGGGACGCAAGTCAATAAATATCTTGTTAACTTTCCCCAAGAGTTACATCACGGCGATATCATTTGGCTGGGCAATGTTAGCCTGGTAGTGCTGCTCACAAGCCCTGTTTTTCAACCGACGCCTGAATATCTCGGAACTTCGGAAAATAATGAGCAAAGAACAATTCTTCACAATGTTGAACAATTACAACAGCAATGGATCGCCGCTGATAGCAAAGATGGCAACATCAACAATAAAGACAAAACTATTGCCCGTCTCAAAGACTTAGTGGACATAGCGAAAAATCTCTGTGCGGCGGCGTCTATAGAAGAAATTTTTTCTCAGGTGCAGCAAGTAGTTTTTCGTTACCTTGATAGTATTGATCGCTTGGCATTATTAATTGATGTCAATGGTTGCGGCCAGTTGGAATTAGTGAATGCTGCCACTAGAAACGCTTCCCAACAAAAAAATCTCGCCTCTGATGGTAGTTGGATTAGTCGAAGTATCTGTCAAAAGGTATTTGAAGAAAAAGTCGTCATTCAAACCGCCGATACTCATCAAGATGAACGGTTTGCTAGTGAACAGAGTATTTTGGTCAAAGGCATTCGCAGCGCGATGGCAGTGCCTTTATGGGATGAAAATAAAGTTGTGGGCGTACTGTATGCCGACGCCAATCTTTCTTCTTACCATTGGGCAAATGAAGGTGAAGAAGAACTGAGCTTTTTTTCAGCTTTAGCAAACCTTGTAGCTTCGAGCGTGCAGCGTTGGCTACTGGTAGAGAAACTCAAAACTGAAGAGATGATTCGTCACCGACTAGAACGCTATCATTCTCCCGCAGTTGTACAACAGTTAATCTCTGTAGGCGGATTACCGGGTGGTCGTTTAGCTCCCGCCGAGAGCGAAATCAGTATTTTGTTTGCGGATTTAGTTGGCTTTACGGCAATTTCTGAACGGTTAACACCAACTGCGATCGCTAAATTATTAAATAATTTATTTGAAGAAATGCTCAAAGAAGTTTTTACTTGCGGCGGCACTTTAGATAAGTATATTGGCGATTGTATCATGGCATTTTTTGGCGCTCCCGAACCACAACTAGATCACGCCGATCGCGCTGTTACTGCTGCCAAGGGAATGCTCACTCGTCTCGAACATCTTAATGCCAATGGTTTTTGGCACGAACCCCTGCAATTACGTATTGCAATTAATAGCGGTAAGGCTGTTGTGGGAGATGTCGGTAGTTCCCAAAGGGTAGACTATACGGCATTAGGCGCGACAATTAATCTTGCGGCTCGTATGGAAGCAGTTTGTCCCCCTAGTGAATGCGTGATTAGTGAAGCCACCCATAAAATGCTTTCACAACCCTCAGACTTCCAGGAAATGGGAGATTATCGTTTCAAGGGTATTGATCGATTAGTAAAGGTTTATCAGACAAATTTGCAGCCAGTACCAACAATGATTGGTCATTAGTTATTTGTCATTTGTCATTTGCAGGACTTATGCAAACAATAGCTGAAACCCTGATTTTTAGGTAGGGGCAATTCATGAATTGCCCCTACAGCGTGTAGTTTTGTGTAAGTCCTAATTTGTACTAAGCGACTTGCCTTGAGCGAAGTCGAAAGGAGCCGTAAAGCCTGCGGCATAGCTACGCTTAGGGCGCAGTTCTCGTAGAGAAGTATTGGGCATGAGTATTTGAAAAACACCTAACAAAGGACTAATAACTAATGACAAATTTATCAACATAAATACATAGTCAAGTTGTATATTTTATTTCCAAAATAATTGCGAAATTGTAATATTCAGCAACTAATTCTTGGTTAAAAGACTAAAATTTGGGTGTAGCTTCCAGAATTGATCTGTGTAACACTAGGAAGCCAACAGTCAAGCTATTTTTTAACGGGAGGTTAGGTAATGGCGATCGCCACCATTAATCCCGCCACTGGGGAGACGCTCAAAACCTTTGAGGCGCTCAATGATGCAGAAATTGCCGCTAAACTCGATTTGGCTAATCAGGCTTTTGAACAGTATCGTCAGACTAGTTTCTCTCAACGATCGCACTGGCTGCAAAAGGCTGCTGATATTTTAGAGCAAGACAAAGCAGAATTTGCTAAGTTAATGACTCTGGAAATGGGTAAGCCTTTTAAAGCTGCGATCGCAGAAGTCGAAAAATGTGCCGTCGTCTGTCGCTACTATGCCGAACACGCCGCTGGTTTTTTGGCTGATGTCAGTGTAAAAACTGATGCCAGCGAGAGTTTTGTACGTTATCAACCAATGGGTGCAATCCTCGCGGTGATGCCGTGGAATTTCCCCTTTTGGCAAGTGTTCCGCTTTGCCGCACCGGCACTAATGGCAGGAAATGTCGGCTTACTCAAACACGCTTCCAATGTGCCACAGTGCGCCTTGGCAATTGAAGATATTATCCGACGAGCAGGTTTTCCTGAAGGCGCGTTTCAAACTCTGTTAATCGGCGCTGCTAAAGTTGCCGATTTAATGGCTGATGAACGGGTAAAAGCTGCCACCTTGACAGGAAGCGAACCAGCAGGCATATCCCTCGCCGTCGCCGCCGGCAAACAAATCAAAAAAACAGTTTTGGAATTGGGAGGAAGTGACCCGTTTATTGTGTTAGAAAGTGCTGACTTAGAGACAGCAGTTGTCACAGCAACTACAGCGCGGATGTTGAATAACGGGCAATCATGTATTGCAGCAAAACGTTTTATTGTCGCAGAAGCGATCGCAGACAAATTTGAAAAATTGCTTTTAGAAAAATTTGAGACGCTGAAAGTAGGCGATCCCATGCAACCAGATACCGATTTAGGCCCACTGGCTACACCTGGCATTCTCCAGGATTTAAACCAACAAGTGCAAAGTGCCATCAGCAGCGGTGGTAAAGTCCTCACCGGTGGACATCCTTTATCAGATCGTCCAGGGAACTTTTATCCGCCAACGATTATCATAGATATCCCGTCTGACACACCAATTGCAAAAGAAGAATTTTTTGGCCCAGTAGCCTTGTTATTCCGGGTTCCAGATATCGATGCTGCCATTAAACTCGCTAATGACTCACCCTTTGGCTTAGGTGCAAGTGCTTGGACAACCAATAACCAAGAGAGCGATCGCTTGGTTGAGGAAATTGAAGCAGGTGCCGTATTTATCAACGGTATGGTCAAATCCGATCCCCGATTGCCCTTTGGTGGTATTAAGCGTTCTGGATATGGCAGAGAATTGAGTATCCAAGGTATACATGAGTTTGTAAATGTCAAAACCGTGTGGGTGAAGTGATTAGTCATTAGTCATTAGTCATTGGTCATTAGCCAAAAAAATGACAGATGACTAATGACAAAGGACAAATGACAAAGGACAAATGACTAAATAAATAGTTTGGAAATAAAATGAATACAGCAGAATTATTGGTGCAGTGCCTAGAAAATGAAGGAGTGCAATATATTTTTGGACTCCCTGGCGAAGAAAACCTGCACGTTTTGGAAGCGCTAAAACATTCTTCCATTAAATTTATTACGACTCGTCATGAACAGGGTGCAGCATTCATGGCCGATGTCTACGGACGCTTAACCGGAAAAGCCGGAGTGTGTCTTTCTACTCTTGGACCTGGGGCAACCAACTTGATGACTGGGGTAGCAGATGCTAACCTCGATGGTGCGCCTTTAGTGGCGATTACCGGTCAAGTGGGAACAGATAGAATGCATATTGAATCCCATCAATATTTAGATTTGGTGGCAATGTTTGCACCTGTTACCAAGTGGAATAAGCAGATTGTGCGACCGAGTATTACACCAGAAGTAGTGCGGAAAGCATTTAAGCGATCGCAATCGGAAAAACCTGGTGCAGTTCACATCGATTTGCCAGAAAATATTGCTGCTATGCCCGTCGAAGGCAAACCTTTGCGTAAGGATAATAGCGAAAAAACCTATGCATCTTTTGCTAGCATTCGGGCAGCCGCCGCCGCAATTTCCCAAGCAGTTAACCCGTTAATCTTAGTAGGAAATGGGGCAATCCGCGCTCATGCAAGTGATGCAGTCACACAATTTGCCACCTTGCTGAATATACCTGTTGCCAATACCTTCATGGGTAAAGGGATTATTCCCTACACACATCAATTAGCTTTGTGGTCGGTAGGATTACAGCAAAGAGACTTCATTACCTGTGGCTTTGATAACACAGATTTAGTAATTGCGATCGGCTATGATTTGATTGAGTTTTCCCCAAAAAAATGGAATCGTAGTGGTGAAATTCCCATTGTGCATATTGGGGTAAGTCCGGCGGAAATTGATAGTAGTTATATTCCCAATGCTGAAGTTGTGGGAGATATTTCAGATTCCCTCTATGAAATTTTAAAATTAGCAGACAGACAAGGTAAACCTGATCCCTTTGCCATCAGTTTAAGGTCAGATATTCGGGCTGATTACGAACAATACGCCCATGATGATGGATTTCCAATTAAGCCGCAAAAGTTAATTTATGACTTACGGCAAGTGATGGGCCCAGATGATATTGTCATCTCTGATGTTGGCGCACATAAAATGTGGATGGCTCGTCATTATCATTGCCATAGTCCTAATACTTGCATAATTTCCAACGGCTTCGCGGCTATGGGTATTGCCATTCCTGGGGCTTTAGCAGCAAAACTTGTTCATCCCAACCGGAAAGTCGTTGCTGTTACAGGCGATGGCGGGTTTATGATGAATTCTCAGGAATTAGAAACAGCTTTGCGTGTCGGTACGCCCTTTGTCACCATCATTTTTAATGATGGTGGCTATGGGTTAATTGAGTGGAAGCAAGAAAATCAATTTGGCAAAGGAAACTCAGCTTTTGTGCATTTTAGCAATCCTGATTTTGTCAAATTTGCCGAAAGCATGGGTTTAAAAGGCTACCGAGTTGAATCGGCTTTAGATTTGATTCCCACTCTGAAAGAAGCCCTCGCTCAAGATGTACCTGCGGTGATAGATTGTCCCGTAGACTATCGTGAAAATCACCGCTTTAGCCAAAAAGCCGGCGAGTTGAGTTGTACAGTCTAAAAAGCTAGTGGTCTGTGCCATTAGTTCTGAAGGTTTATAAAGTTTGTAGTAAGGACTTTAGTCCTGAATTTTTAAGCACTTAAGTGCTTACTACAAACCCTGAATCGAGCAGGTTCCAGAAATTACTCAATTTCTCTCCTGCTCTCCTCTAGAAAACACGCTGATACCTTTATCTTTAAAACCAATTACCCACTAATACATAGGCAGCCCAGTAACCAGGGCGACTATAATTAGGATACTTAGTTAATAATTTTACTTGAGCGCGACGCAAGGCTTCTGCTTTAGTCACTTTACTATTGACTAATTCATTGTAAAATTCACCAATTAAGATAGCAGTAGATTGATCATTGATATGCCACAGTGAAGCGACTGTACTACGTGCGCCTGCTTTGATAGCTGCGCCTGCCAAACCTAATGTAGCACGGTTGTCACCGGTGGCAGTCTGACAAGCACTCAAAACTAATAATTCTAAAATTTGGCTACTAGTGTCACTCTGACTGCGGAGTAAGTTATCGAACTGTAAAACATTGATAGAACCATCATTGGCTAAAATGAAAGTATCTTCCGGGCGAGAACTAAATTGTCCGTGAGTTGCCAAATGTAAGACATTAAAAGGAATAGTATTTACATTTTTTTCTAGAGTGCTGGTGGTAAAATCTTTATCTAGTAATTTTGTGGTAGATGCTCCGGTTTGAGAAATGAGGTCGAACTCTAACTTGACTCCTGGTAAGGGTGAGAATTTTGGGAACTCCGCCGGGGGTTGCACTAAACCAGCAGCAAGTACTGTCAATGGTGTTTGAGCTAGAGGTCTGGGTGCTAATAGCTGAAGCCCTAAACTAAGAGCAACAGCATATTTTTCTACTAAATATTTCTCTCCGTCGTAAAGAGCAGCTAAGGGTATATTTTTTAAGGCTCCATCTAGCACGAATACCAAAGTATTAACTTTACTTGTGGCTAAATCAGATTCAATAGGTTTAATTAACCAGTTATAGACTTCTTGGGAAAGGGTTTGTACTTCTTCCGTTCTATCGGGTTCTAAAATATATTCCCGCATTTCTGCCAAGGTACGCTCAACTTCAACCTGAGATTTGTTAATTGTGTAGTGACGCAGTGGTTGCTGAGGAATTTTAACAATTACTTGCAGTTGTTCTGGCAGAATAATTGGATAGAGTATGGCAGTGTTGGGATTTTCTTTGTCTACTACTTGATCTAAAAGTACCTTTTGTCCTTCTAAACAAGCTTCTCGAAAAAAGTTATCTAATTCTGCTAACTGTAACGCCTCTATGCGTGTTCTAGCTTTATCTAATGTTTTAATGTCGGGTTTTTCTCCAGAATTTTGCAGCAGCAAAACCACCGACTCACGATAAACTGGCTCTACATTATCTCGGAAATTAAACTGTATATCCTGATTAACTGCTACTAAGTCAGTACGCAGTGACTCTAATGTTTCTACAGTTGCATCATAAGCTGCGATCGCTCCGGTAAAATTACCTTGGGCTTTTAATAATCTACCAATTTGCCATTGCCACAAATAAGTAATTTCCGGTGCGTTGCTGGTTTGCGCCAATATCAAAGCCTGTTGTGTGAGGTTAATAGCCTCAGCAAATTGTTGGGTTTTTTCATACAAATTACCCAAATTCCCTAAAGCATAGGCTTCGGCCCGGATATCATCCAAACTCCGGGCTTGTTGTACAGCTGTAGCCAGGAGTTGAGCAATTTGGGATTTGGGAGTATTTAAAATAGACAAACTGTGAGCAAAGTTAATCCGGGCGTAAATCGATGGGCGTGAGGGTGGAAGTTGTGCAAGTAGAGATTGAATTTCTGGAATTAAGGTTTGTGTTGCTGTGAATTGTTTTTCCTCAATTAGTAAATTGAGATGATTGAGTTTTGCTTGAATTTTTGTGAGCGGTGAAGTTGATGTATCAAATGTTTGTTGATAAAATGCGATCGCTTGGGGAATTTTTTGTTGATTCCGAGCATGATTACCTAAACTAAGCAGACTTGAAGCAATATTTTCTGGTAACTTTAAATTTTGATAAATTACTAAACTTTGTTCTAAAGCCAGCCGAGATTTTTCTAATTCCCCTACATTTTCTAATGTATCACCAAGGGAAAGTAAAACTGCTGCCTTTGCCAAAGAATCACCTTGAGATCCTAAGGTTTGATTTACCTCTTCTAGTCTTTTAATAGCTTGCTGATTAAACCCTCGATTTCTTAATGCTTGAGCTTGATAAATTAGTGCCAAGGCAATACCGTTTTTATCTCCCAGCTTGGTGTAAATATCTTCAGTTTTTTCCCAAGTAGTCAGAGCTACTTCTGGCTTACCTGTCAAGAGTTGTAAGCGTCCTTGAATATCTAAAGTTTGAGCTAAAACCGCTAAATTTTTATTAGTTCTACCCTGTGGTTGAAAGCCTTGTAAATCTAAACTATTGGTAATAGCAATTTGAGCTTGTTGCCAATCACCAAGTTGTTGATAAGCCAGAGATAGATTACTCAAAGCTACAGATTGTTTTAAAGTATCTCCCTGCTGTTGATATGCTTGGACTGCTTGTTGTAAAACTTGCACCGCCTCAGCAAATCTACCAGTTTCATATAATGTTTGGCTTTCGACAATTTGTGATTGTGAATCTTGATTAATTATCTTCGTTTGCGAAATGTTTGCGATCGCTGGACTTAGCACAACACATAAGAGTACAGTTAACACAAGCAGTAAACAAAAATTAATAATCTTCTTCACTTTTTTCTGTGTCTCCATGCCTCCGTCGTTAATTAAACCACGGAGTCACACAGAACAAGCCCCTTGCAACTAAAAACGTAAAATTTCGCGCTCATATTCTGCTGGTAAAGGTGTGACTTCCCAAACTAACCCTTCACCGGGTTCTAACATCACCTCCACATACAATTCTTCCACAGGCGTTGCTGCTATATCTTCATTATTAGGAAATGGTTGTAAGTCTTCCGTCAGCAGTCTAAGTTGAAACCCTACAGGAATCATATCTTCTGGGTTTGTATTGCGTAATTCAAAACGCCAAATTTGTTCTTCTGGGTTACTTCTAGGGAAAACTCGTAATTCATAAGTATTACCAGCTACTAATATTTGTCGAGATAAACCGAGAATAGACCCTTGGTTTTCTAGACTCCTCATCCCTGAAGGTAAGGCTGTAAATTGTCGTCGTTCCCAGCCGAGTTGTTGAGCAAAATTTGATACACCTGCTTGCAGCCATTCCCCGATTGATGCTGGTTGGACAATTCCTTGGCGCAATTCATACAAGCGTTGTCGCCAACCGCCATGAGCGATTAATCCTCCCCAAAGAGAAAAAGGGATTTCTAAGCGGGGGAATTTGATATCTGCATTACTTAATCTTTGGAGTAAATTGGCTGCTTGGGTTTGGGGTAAAGGTGGTAGAGGAGGAATCGACGCACGTCTGATTTCTTCCGGATACAATTGGCGAGTTACCCAAAGTACATTCAAGTCTGCAATTAAATGATCAGATTCTAAACTGTAAGTGCGATCGCTCTCATCATAAACCCCTAAAGTTTTTAATTGTTGATGAGTTGTATAGCCCAAAATTCTAATCCACTCCTCATCAGGATTTACCTGCACTGCTAAGTAATAATCCGCCACCCATTCTGGAATATCCACCCATTCTTGAGGTACACGCAACTCATCCACATCCATCGCTAAGGTAGGAAGTAAAACCAAACGAGAGTTATCAAAACTCATAGCTGTACCATTGACTACTTCCCAAAAACTCGGTAAGGCTGCTGTGTTGGGATGCACTCTAACATTCGGTGTAATTTCCTCTTGCAACCAAGCTAAAAATGTACTCAAACAGATTTGATTGAGCCAAGCACGCTGATAACCACCAGAGGTAGAGTAGTTATATTCTATATTTGGCAATGTCTGAATCATTTCTAGCACCAAATCATTATCAACAGCGAAAGCAAGGGAAGCATCAAACATAATCTCAAGAGGTTCTACTTTAAAGGTGGGGATGGGGGTGGGTATAGTAATTGTTAAGCCATTCTTCTAGACTTTTACTAATAGCATCCAGTACGACGGGTGTAGGGGAGATATGCAAACTATCGATACTCCACTGCGATAGGGTAGTGAGTAATGAGCGTTTGATGCTGGTAAGGCGGCGAGAGACTGTATATTGCTTCATTTCTAGCTGTTCAGCTATTTGTTGTTGAGTTAGCTTTTGCTGATAATAAGCTTGGATTAATTTTTGAGCCTGAATATCTAATGCTGCTAAAGCAGCTATCAAAACTTGGTTTAATTGGTCTTGTTGTGTTTGTCTAGTTGTGGATTCTTCTTCAGCGATGATTTCGGTAAGTAAGGATGCTGGTAAATCTGCGGGTAATATATCCAACAAATTACCTGATTCTTGTCCATTAATAGGAGCATCTACAGACACAAACTTGGGATAAAGAAAGTCTCGTACCGCTTTAGCGCAGGTACTCAGCCATTTTTCTAAAGTTTCTGGAGTCAGTTGGCTCAAAGTTTGTCTATTGTAAAGCTGAGTAATAGCTTGCCATGTAATAGTATTCGGTTTTCCCAACTGACGAATAGTTTGGCTGTTACTGGTGTAGAGTTCCTTAAAACATTCCCAAGCTAAAACGTAATTATTGATAATTTGACTATTAAGACCAGCATTTTCTAAGGAATTTACCAACCGCTTCCGGCTAATTTTATGCAGTAACGCCCAATCTGTACATATATCTGCTTCCTTTCTTAGACGTAATGAATCTTTGAGGAAACGTTCAAAAGCATATTCTGCATAGGTTTTTAAATTTGTACTGTATTCCGGATTAAAATTTTTGAGAATTTTATAAATGCAGGGAATTGCAATCTGAAAACAATCAGCAATAGAAAATTGACTGATAAAGTTTACGGCTATTTTTCTAGCAACCCAGTAGCATACCTCTTGTAAATAAGCGGAAATATGTCCCACGGCTAGAGGGCTGGATTCTATTTGCCAGATTTTGTACCAATAAAGCACCCAAAAATTATCAGATTTTTGTTGCGGATATTGTTCTAAGCATCTTTTGATACTTCGCTGTAGTTTGCTATCTGTTGCCCAAGCGCTGAACCTATCTGCATCAAGCTGTACAAAGGTTGAGAAGATTTCAATAATGCCCTGTCGGGGTTGCATAAAAATTTTTTGAGTATAGAAAATTTAGAGTTTAGGAATTTCTACTTAATTGTAATACGCAGCACTCCGGGTATTTTCCAGATTTTGCAAAAAAAATTTCCTGCTAGATGCATAAACACAAAAAGCCATCGTAGAAACATGCAGGAAGACAAAAGCACAGGTAAATACCTGAAGCCAAAAGTCTATTCCTAAAAACATCATAAAAAAAGTAGGAGAAAAATAGATGTCTAAACAACAAGTCGTGGAATTTTTCCAAGCTGCTGCCAAGGATGAAATATTAACAGAAAAGGTCAAGTTTGCTACTAGTCCATCAAGCATGATAGTGATCGCTATTGAGTACGGCTATGAGTTCACCGAAGACGAACTACTGCAATTTGAACTAGAACGTCGGCAAACTCAAGGTGTCCTCGAAGAGTTATCTGATCAGCAAATGGAAGCAGTTGCTGGTGGGGGAATATTTGGTATTTGCTTCCAGACACATTGGACTCATGTAGGTACATTAGACCCAGGCCGGTGTTGTACTTGGAAGAAGGGTGGCTAACAGGATTGATGTTCAGGTAGGTCTTCCAGGGCTTAAACATTTGAAATATCAATGATATATAGCCCTAATTACCTGCTACCAAACATAAAGTTAAGGCCAGTCTGCATACTATCTTCACTGGTGATACTTGCTGACTGGTTTTTCTTCATCCTAAAAACTCCCAATTATACAAACAAATTCTTCTAAACTCTTTCTCTGGATTTAGGTTAATAAAATGACAATAAATCAGCCCGAGCTAAACAAAATTATTACCCAAGCTCGTTCTTTATCTGAATGTCTCAGCAATAGATTGTACAACTTTGAGACAGATGAAAAACATGAACAAAAAGCCAGTGTACACCTAAATCGCTGGTGTCAAGTCGTTGCCCAAGGAAACTGGGACAAGTTTCACAAACGCCTCCAGTGGGATGGATTGGATATCAATACATTAAGTTCAGTTTTAGAAACACAGCATAATATTGCAAACAATTCATCTTTACCCGCCTGGGCGCAAACATTAACAGAAATTATTAAAATCGCCTCAGAATTTACTTTTGACCATAAATCTAAAATTTCTATTGATCTGCGCGAGCCACTGCTGTTTGAAGATATTCTATTACCTGCTCTTTCTGTAGCGCGGCAAAAATTATTAACTTGTCTGGGATCTGCGGTCTTATCTTCAGATTATTTACCTTTAGAACTGCTTTGCGAAGAAGCTTACCTGAGTCTAGAGCGCAACTTGCTCCAAAACCTGGTGAACCTTTGCTCCAAAACCCTGGAATTGGAATTTTCTCGTTTTCGTCCCTTTGGACATAGCTTTGTCAACTTACTCGAAAAACAGACAAATGGTTCTCCTAGTAAGATCCATTACAATGCCTTTGTGCAAAATCTTTTGCAAGATGGACTGATGACTTTTTTCCAGAAATATCCAGTCCTGGGCAAATTAGTGGCCACTGCGATTGATTTCTGGGTGGAAGCGACAGTGGAATTTTTGCAACGCTTACAAGCAGATTTATCTGAAATTCAGCAATTATTCCCATGTGAGCCGATTAATCAAGAAAAATCAGCTCTTACCCAATTAGGAAAAGTTAGAGAAATCAAACCTGCTTTATCCGATCCTCATCATCGAGGACGAACTGCGATCGCCATCACCTTTGAGTCTGGATTAAAACTCGTCTACAAACCCAAAGATTTAGGTTTAGAAGTTGCCTATAACCAGTTTTTAGAATGGTGCAATCAGCGCGAGATGCCTTTATCTTTAAAAGTCCTAAAAGTGTTCAATCGTCAGGGTTATGGCTGGGTTGAATATGTGGAACACTTACCTTGTGAAGATGAGGCAGCAGCACAACGCTTTTATCAGCGTGCAGGGATGCTGCTGTGCCTGCTGTACGTCCTACAAGGGACTGATTGCCATAACGAAAATCTCATTGCCAGTGGCGAACATCTGGTGCTGATAGATATGGAAACTCTATTACACCACGAAGCCAAAATCATGGAAATCTCTCCAGAAGCCAAGGAAGCACAAACTGCAAATATTCCACAACTTTGGGATTTAGTTCTTCGTACAGGACTTTTACCTCGCTGGGACTTTAGTCAAGACAATCGTATTGCCTATGATATTAGTGGTTTGGGGAATATCGATCCTCAGCAAACACCTAAGCGTGCGTCCTATTGGAAGTCTATAAACACAGATGACATGCACCTGGGGTATAAGACAGTCACGATGCCAATCCAGAAAAATGTCCCGATTTTAAATGGAGTGGCGTTGTCTCCTAATGACTACCTTGAGGAGTTGGTTACAGGATTTCAGCAAATGTATCTCTTTCTGGGAGAGCAACGTCAAGCATTACTAGCAACTGATAGCCCCTTAACAAAGCTACAAGCGCAACGAATACGGTTTGTTTTTCGTGCCACTCAAGTATACGGGGTAATTTTGCAAAAGACTCTTGCTCCAGAATTCCTTCAAAGTGGCATTAACCGGAGTATTGAACTGGATATCCTCAGTCGAGCGTTTCTCATAGCTCAGGATAAGCCAAATGCTTGGTCAATTTTGCATTCAGAATTGAGGGCAATGGAACAGTTAGATGTTCCTTATTTTGCAGCTAGTTCTGATAGCGATGCCTTAACTGTTGGACTAGAGCAACCCATTGAAAAATACTTTCAAGCACCCAGCTACGATCAAGTTGTCTCTCGATTGCAAAAACTAGATCAGGTAGATTTAGCACAGCAAATAGCCATTATTCAGGGAGCTTTTTATGCGAGAGTGGCGCAGACACCGGGAACTGAACCAGCCAATACAGTCAAAGAGGCACAGATTTCACAAATTAATGCTTTAACATCTGAAAAGTTGCTCCAACACTCTCAAGAGATCGCCCAAGAAATTCAAGCACGAGGGATTACTGGCACAGATGGTAGCATTCACTGGATTGGTTTAGCCTATCTCTCTGATGCTGATCGCTTTCAGCTTCAACCCTTGGATGCCAGTCTCTTCAATGGTAATTGTGGTATTGCGATATTTTTGTCAGCTTTGGATTATGTCAGGGGTAATAATCAGTTCCGCAATTTAACCTTGGGTGCTTTACAGCCTATAAGGAAATTCTTGCAGATAACAGATGCACAGTTAGCTCAAAGATTTGCTAGCTCTCTCGGTATTGGTGGAGCTACAGGATTAGGTTCAATTATCTATTCTTTAGTGAGAATTAGTCAATTTCTCAAAGAACCATCCTTATTAGAAGATGCTCGACGAGCAGCGCAGATGATCTCACCCGAACTCATCGCCGCCGATACCAAGTTTGATATCCTCGCTGGATCTGCGGGAGCGATTCTGGGACTGTTGGCACTTTATCGCCAAACAGCAGATTCGGCAGTATTAGAGAAAGCAATAGCCTGTGGTCAACATTTGCTAGAGCATCAGATCAGTGTTGGAGGTTCACCCAAAGCCTGGATAAATTTTGCAGAGCAGCCGTTAACGGGTTTCTCTCACGGTGCGGCTGGCATTTCCTACGCCTTATTACAACTGTATGCAGTCACAGATGACTGGGCTTATTTAAAGGCGGCTCAAGAGGGAATTATTTATGAAAGCCGCGTCTTCTCTCAAAAATCTGCCAATTGGCCTGATTTTCGCAATCCAGGATCTGTATGTATGGTGACTTGGTGTCACGGCGCACCTGGAATTGGCTTGGCAAGATTGGGCGGTTTGTCAATCTTAGAGACAGAAGAGATTCATCAGGATATAGAAATAGCGTTGCAAACAACGCAGAAATATGGCTTACAGAATGTTGACCATCTTTGCTGCGGTAATTTTGGTCGCATGGAAGTGTTGTTGGTAGGCGCACAAAAACTAGGGCGGGAAAGTTTACGCACCCTTGCTCAACAACAAGCTGCTTCGGTAGTTGCAAGGGCAGAACAAATGGGTGCTTATCAACTATTTCCTAATTTGCCTAACCATGTTTTTAGTCCCAGTTTCTTTCAAGGCAACTCTGGAATTGGCTATGAATTGCTGCGATTAGCTTATCCAAATGTACTGCCTTCAGTGCTGCTTTGGGAGTAAGCATAAATAAACAAACCGTCAACAGTGAAATCCTGTCAAATATGGATAACTCACAATCAATTTTCATCATCGCCCTGTTTGACCATTTGCATTTGTTTCCAATTACTTTCGATGAAGTTCATGAACTACCAGTTTATTAAACAACATAGTGAAGAAGATTGTGGTGCGGCAAGTCTGGCTACGATCGCTAAACATTATGGCAAAACCTTTAGCATTAGTCGCTGTCGGGAAGCTGTAGGCACTGGGCAGCAAGGAAGCACCCTCTTAGGATTGAAACAAGGAGCAGAAGCCCTTGGTTTCAACGCAAGGGCAGTGAAAGTAACTCTAGAAACTTTCAACGAAAAAGACATTCCTTTACCAGCTATCATTCACTGGAAAGGTTATCATTGGGTAGTTTTGTACGGCAAGCAGGGCAATAAATACGTCGTTGCTGATCCTGGTGCAGGTATCCGTTATCTAGAAAAAAAGTTGCTTCTAGAAGGATGGACAAACGGGGTCATGCTGCTGCTAGAACCAGATTCAGTCCGCTTTTTTAGTCAAGAAGATGAACAAGAGAAAATTGGTGGTTTTGGAGGCTTTCTACGGCGTGTTTGGCCTTATCGTGCCATTCTTGCTCAAACTTTATTACTCAACTCGGTTTTAGGTTTGCTTTCCCTCGCCTCTCCCTTCTTATTACAAATTCTCACCGATGACGTGCTAGTTCGTGGAGATACCCAACTTCTGACTAGCGTTGCCATTGCCGTCATCGTCATGCATCTAGTTAGCAGTAGCCTGAAGTTAGCGCAATCAAATCTTGTCGCTCACTTTGCACAACGTCTGCAACTAGGACTAATTTTTGAATTCGGACGACAAATTCTTCGCTTACCTTTAAGTTACTATGAATCCCGTCGTAGTGGCGAAATTGTCAGTCGCCTAGAAGATATTCAACAAATTAACCAGTTAATTTCTCAAGCCGTTGTCAGTCTGCCCAGCCAACTGTTTATTGCCTTAGTTTCCTTAAGCTTGATGCTGTTTTACAGCATAAAACTCACAGTATTAGCTGGTGCGATCGCTCTTTTAATGACTCTCTCAACAGTAATTTTCTTACCCACCCTCCAGCAAAAAATTCGCAGCGTTTTGGTCTTATCAGCCGAAAATCAAGGTGTTTTGGTAGAAACTTTCAAAGGTGCTATTACCCTGAAAACTACTGCCGCCGCTCCGCAATTCTGGGAAGAATTTCAGAGTCGATTTAGTCGCCTTGCTAACCTTAGCTTCCGTACTATTCAAATTGGTATTGTCAACGGCATTTTCTCAAACTTAGTATCCAGCATCGGTAGCATCGCTTTACTCTGGTTTGGTAGTACTCTAGTGATTAGTCAGGAATTATCTATTGGGATGCTTCTGGCATTCAATAGCATGAATGGTAACTTTACTAGCTTTATTGAAACCACTATCAGCTTTGTTGATGAATTCACTCGTACCAAAACTGCTACCCAACGCCTCACCGAAGTCATTGACGCTACCCCAGAAACTCTAGATAATAGCCAAAAGCCTTGGGCAAAAATTCAAAGCAACGCAGATATCACTTGTACCAACCTCAACTTTCATCATGCAGGCAGAGTTGAACTGTTGCAAGATTTCTCTCTAACTATTCCTGGTGGCCAAGTAATTGCCCTAATCGGTAAATCTGGCTGCGGTAAAAGCACTCTGGCTAAATTGATTGCAGGTTTATATCAACTCCAGTCTGGCAATATTCGCTTTGGCATTTACAACCTAGAAGACCTTTCTCTAGATTGCTTCCGCCAACAAGTGGTTCTAGTTCCTCAAGACGCGCACTTTTGGAGTCGGTCGATTATGGAAAATTTCCGTTTAGGTTCACCTGACATTACCTTTGAGCAGGTTGTGCAAGCTTGCCAGATTGCTGGGGCTGATGAGTTTATCAGCAACCTCCCCGACAAATATCAAACTGTCTTAGGAGAATTTGGTGCGAATCTCTCTGGTGGACAACGGCAGAGATTAGCTATTGCCAGAGCCATAGTTAATAACCCGCCAGTGCTGATTTTAGATGAATCTACTGGCGCACTCGACCCAGTTAGTGAAGCCGAAGTGTTAAACCAGTTGCTAACTCACCGCCAAGGTCAAACCACTATTTTAATCAGCCACCGCCCCAGAGTCATCCAGCAAGCTGATTGGATTGTCATGCTGGAAAAAGGACAACTTAAAATTCAAGGTTCTCCAGAGGTTCTGTGTCATCAAGCTGGTGAGCATTTAGATTTTCTCGACGGGGTTGATTTATCGAGAGTCAATGGTTTCGGCAAAAATCTTGCCAACTTTCATCTGAATGGAAGTTCCCCAACTAGCATTCGCTAATCTCTACCCAGAAAACTGTCATGCTTAACCATATTAACGCCGACTCTCTGCCCCTAGTTGAAAGCAATGAATTTCTCCCACCGATTGGTAATTGGGCGAGATTAGGCGGTCTGGTACTCGTCGGTGCTGTTGGCGGAGCGATCGCACTATCTTCTATGATCGAATATAAAGTAACAGTTAAAGGGCAGGCAAGTATCCGACCCACAGGAGAATTGCGGCTCGTGCAAGCAGCTACAGAAGGTCAGGTAACAAACATATTTTTTAAAGAAAATCAGGTAGTGAAAAAGGGAGATGTGCTAGCCACTATCGATGATTCCCGCCTGCAAACTCAAAAAAGCCAACTGCAAAGCAACATCCAGCAGACACAACTACAACTGTTGCAAATTGATGCCCAAATTCAAGCTTTGAACCGTCAAATTCAAGCGGAAACTGAGCGCAAAAATCGTGCGGTTATTTCGGCTCAAGCTGCATTCAATCGCTCCCAACGCAATTATCGAGATCAGCAAATTATTACCAAAGCAGAAGTAGAAGAAGCCGAGGCGAACTTAAAAAGAGCGCAAAATGAATGGTTTCAAGCACAGGTAGAACTGCGTTCATCGCGTGCAAATCTCCAGTCAAACGAGGCGGCGATGAGTGCCGCTCAAGCTAAACGCGATCGCTATCAAAAGGTAGTTCAAGCGGGAGCTTTATCTTTGAATCAATTAGAAGAAGTGCAGTTAGATGTCGTCCAACAAAAACAAGCGGTTGAGGTGCGACGGGCTAATGTTGAAGCGCAACAGCAAATTATTGCCCAGCAAGAACAAGCTGTAGTAGCAGTGCGGGCAAAATTGCAACGCGCTCAAGCTGCTCTCAATCCTAGTAATGCTGAAGTTGCGATCGCTAAAGAGACTATTGCCCAAGAAAGTGCTAGCGGTCAAGCCACTCTCGCCACCCTCAACCGAGAATGGGAAGCTTTGTTCCAGCAGAGGATTCAAATGAAAAATCAGATCCAGCGTGACACCAGGGAACTACAACAAGTAGAAAGCAACCTTAGCCAAACTAAGATTACAGTCACCGAAGACGGGATTCTCTCTCAACTAAACCTCCGAAACCCCGGTCAATCGGTGCGTCTGGGTGAGGAAATTGCTCAAATTGTCCCTAGCAATGCTCCCTTAGTCATCAAAGCCGCCGTCTCCCCTGATGATGTTAGTAAGTTGGCAAAAGGTCAAAAAGTACAGATGCGGGTTTCTGCCTGTCCCTATCCTGACTACGGAACTCTTAAGGGTGTTGTCAGCCAAATTTCTGAAGATACTATCAAATCTCAAGGGAATCAGCTTGTGTCCACAGTAGGTAATGCTTCTAATTCCATGCAGAGTAGTAGCACTTCTTTCTATGAGGTAACAATACTCCCAGAAAGCTTGTTCTTAGGTAAGAGCAACCATCAGTGTACTATTCAACCGGGAATGCAGGGAAGAGTTGATATTATTTCGCGATCAGAAACAGTCCTGAAATTCCTGCTCAGAAAAGCTCGGTTAATTGCAGACTGGTAACAAAGTTAATTTACACACCTTAATTTGAAGCAAATATGTTTTTTTCATGAAGTAATAAATTGAATCTAGTATAAATACGGCTAATTATGCTTAGATAATCAGTAAAATAAAAAAATAAATGTGAAATTACTAAGTAATTAAGGAGGAGATTTCATGGAACTGAACAAAAGTTTGAAAGCTATTATTGCCGCCAGCATTTTAACAATAGCATTTAACATCTTTTCAGAGTCTGCTCAGGCAGGATTTGGTCAAGCATCGAGTCCTGCCATCAATGAAGAACCAGAAGATTTATTTTCCTTTACAATAGATACTTCTATAGAGGATATTGACCCAGATTTAAATATCGGCATATTTCCGAATGCGATAATAAACGGGTTATATCAAGTTGGTGAAAATTCAGCTTTTCCTCGCGACATATTTTTTACCACAGGATTACTTAAAAGCTCTGTCATCGAAGACCCAGAGGAATTAAGAATCCTGAATAACCAACCAAGTAATTTTAGTACATTTGGAGGAGAATTTGTGAATCAAGCCGTTAAATATGAGGCTAGATTAGAAGATGCCAGTGGTGAAAATTTTATTAACTTTGAGTTTTACTCTCCTTTCACTGATCCCAATTCTTTATCTGTTTTCAACCTCGAAAATTTAGCTAATTTTCTTAATTCTGATGGAATTGTGATCTTTCCCAGAAATCTTAGTGGGTTGAATTCTGAGTTAGCCAATGACAGCAATGGATTTAACTTCATCCCTGCATCTGATTCGGTCACACAGGTTCCCGAACCCAGCTTTGCAACAGGCTTACTAAGTGTCGGAGTTCTAAGTGCTTTCTTTGGACTAAAGCGGCAAAAACATCAACTTAATTAATATTGTTTGTATAGCGTTTCCTAAGCAACTGAGATCCACCTACTGAATGTTTTTCTTAGGAGTTTGCCAAAATGATTAGCTTTGAAAACTTACCTCATTAGGTCGGAACCGCTATAACTATCTCATTTAATTAAGCAATAAAAATAAAGTGTTTGATTTTTATTTAAAGACGTGTGGCTATACGTCTTTATGTTTATAAATATGAAACAATTTATTCCATAAAAGACTTGATATCAAGTTCCCATGAATACTTGTAACAAAATATATTTTTGTAGGTTGGGTTGAACAAAGTGAAACCCAACAAATTCGTGAATATATTGGGTTATGCCTGCGGCAAACTACGTGTTAGCGGAGTCATACTCGTCATAACTTGATGCTTTAGCAATACATTCCTCTACCCAACCTACTTTAATTATAAGTGATTAAACGAACATGATATAATCAGTATTAATAGTTAAAAAATCAAATTATTTCATTCTGTTTCTTTTTCAAAATCACTAAAAAACTGTATGAAGAATTACAAATCTGGATTATGGAGTTTTGGCAATAGTATCATAATTTTGCTGTTACTTTCTAACCGAATACTAGCAGACATTGTTCCAGATACAACCCTTCCAGTTAACTCTGAAGTAGTATCCCAAGGTAATACTAGAGTCATAGAAGGAGGCACAGTTATGGGGCAGAATCTTTTTCATAGCTTCAAGGATTTTTCTTTTTCTCTGCTGACACCAGATAAGACTGGAGACACAGTACTGTTTAATAACAATGCAGAAGTCAGAAACATCATTACACGAGTGACAGGTGGGTTACCCTCAAATATAGATGGGATTATTAAAGCCAACGGTGCTGCTAATTTATTTATTATTAATCCTACAGGTATTACTTTTGGACAAAATGCTAGTCTGGACATTGGTGGTTCCTTTATTGCTACTACAGCAAATAGCTTGAAGTTTCTTGATCACACAGAATTTAGTGCTGTTGATTCTGGGGTAACACCATTATTAACAATAAGTGTGCCAATTGGTCTTCAATTTGGTGCTATTCCAGGAGATATTGTTAACCAAGCACAAGCAAATTTTGATGAAGATCGTTACACCCTTGGTTTGCCTATTGGATTAAAAGTTCCTAATGGCAAAACATTAGCCTTAGTAGGTGGTGATATTTTTTTTCCTGGAGGTAGCTTAACAGCTATTGACGGCAGAATAGAGTTAGGTAGCGTTGGGGCTAACAGTTTTGTTAGCTTTAAAGAAATAGCACAAGGTTACAGTTTAGAATATTTATCTTCTCAAAGCTTTGGTGATATTCAGTTTTCGCAAGGAGCAATTATCAATACCAGTGGTGATGGTGGTGGTGCTATTCAAGTACAAGGCAAAAATATTAATATTGCAGATAATTCACTGATTATTTCCTTTACTTTCGGTTCAGAAACAGGCAAAAATCTCATTGTCAATGCAACTAAATCTTTAGCATTAAGTGGCGGTTCCAATATAGCAACATTTACTGAAAGTCAGGGAAAAGCTGGTGATATTGTGATCAAAGCGACTGAATCTATACAAATGGTAGGCACAGCAGATGATAATTTTCCCACTTTTATCGGTTCTCAAGTATGTGTTATATCCTCAGACTGTAACAGTGTGAGAGGCAAAAGTGGTGATTTATTCATAGAAACTAAGAGTTTATTTATCGAAGATGGGGCAAGAATAGACAGTTCAACTTTTGGGATTGGTCAAGCAGGTAATATTTTTGTTAAAGCCACAGATACGATAGATATTAGTGAAAATAGAGATGGAATTCGGAGCGGAATTTTTGCTCAAGTAGGAACTGACCGTCTAGAAAACCCAGGAGATGCTGGTACTTTAACTATTGAGACAAAAATACTTACTGTTAGAGACGGAGCGCAAATTGTTACAGCAGCGCGAAAAGCTGGTAATGGTGGTGATTTAAATATCACTGCAACTGATTCAATTCTTCTCAGCGGATATTCTCCTTCTGCAACAGCTGCTACTTTAGATAATAAACGCAGTGGAATTTTTGTTTCTGCTCAACCTGGGGCAATGGGCAATGTAGGCAGTTTAAGCGTCACAACTGAAACATTAATTGTTGAACAGGGGGCAAGAATTTCAGCCAATAACTTTGGTTCTGGTCAAGAAAATACATCGGCTATTAATGTTGGACGATTAATCATTCGTGATGGTGGAGAAGTTAAATCAGGTTCTTTCGCTGAAGGTAATGCTGGAACTTTGACTGTCAATGCGACCGAATCTGTAGATGTGATGGGAACAGGAACCATTGGCGGCGAGACTATTCCCAGTACCTTATTCTCTCAAGCCCAAGGCAGTGGTAAAGCCGGAAATTTAGTTATCAATACACCTATTTTTAATGTCCGTGATGGAGGAGAAGTTACTGTTAGTGCCATAGGGACTGGTGAAGCAGGTAACTTAACAGCTAGGGCTAACACCATTCGGCTCAACCAAGGTAAACTCACAGCAGAAACCAATGCAGGTGCAGGTGCAAATATCAGACTGGAAGATTTAAAACTGTTGGTGTTGCAAAATCAAAGTCTCATTTCTGCTCAAGCTTTTAATAATGCCAACGGTGGTAACATCGACATTGATGCACCGGATGGTTTTATCGTCGCCACCGCCAATCAAAATAATGATATTGTAGCTAATGCTTTTCAAGGGAAAGGTGGCAATATTAACATCAATGCCCGTAGTATTTTTAATTTGGAACAACGCTTATCAACTCCGCCTAATAATACCAACGACATTGATGCTAGTTCTCAGTTTGGCTTAACAGGTACAGTCACAGTTAATACACCTGATGTAGACCCTAGTCGCGGTTTGGTACAATTACCTGACAATTTAACGGATGCGTCACAACAAATTGTCTCTAGTTGTAACCCCGGTAGTTCCGCTAGACGTAGTTCCTTCACCGTAACAGGACGGGGAGGAATTGCCCGCAGTCCAATAGAACCATTTCAAGGTGAAGTATCTACAGCACGATGGATAACATTAGATGCAATAAATACTGATCAAAATAGTAATGTGATTAATGAAAGTCTGCCATCTCCCCCACCTAAAATAGTCGAGGCGCAAGGCTGGATTATCGATAAAAACGGTAATGTATCTCTAGTAGCTGAAGTCCCAAATATTAACCCTCGTGGTTTGTCTGTCTCTAGTGGTAGTTGTTTCTAAGTAAAATGGGAATTTTTCATGCGGCGAGACTCGATTTTTTACAAACTATTTCAACAATATCCCACTCTTTTATTTGAATTATTGACAAATCCGCCAACAAATGCAGATGCCTATCGATTTGATTCAGTAGCAGTCAAAGAACCCAAATTTGAAATTGACGGTGTATTTCTTCCACCGGAAAATGCAGGTGCAGGAGTTGTGTATTTCTGCGAAGTTCAATTTCAAAAAGATGAAAGGCTATATGAACGGGTATTGGCAGAGTCCTCACTCTATTTTTATCGCAACCGTGACAGATTTAGCGATTGGCAAGCAGTGATAATTTACCCGTCTCGTAGTATCGAGCAAAGTGATATTAATCCCCATCGCTCATTCCTGAATGGCGGACAATTACATCGAGTTTATTTGGATGAATTGGGCGATATTCGTACCTTACCTGTTTGGGTAGCACTGATGGTATTAACTACAGTACAGGAAGAAGAAGCACCAGAAGCAGCAAGGTATTTGTTAACTAGAACTGGTCAGGAAGTATCATCCCCAACTAGTCGCGCCATAATATAGATAATCACCACAATCATGGTGTACAAGTTTGAAGAATTAAGTAGAACAGAGGTGGAAACAATGCTGGGGATAACTCTCAAGGAAACGCGAGTTTACCGAGAAATTAAGGAAGAAGGGCGCGAAGAAGGACGTGAAGAAGCAACAGTCAATTTAATTGTGCGACTGCTAACGAAGCGATTTGGAGAAATTTCCCCAGAAATGCGCTCTGTAATTTCTGGTTTATCTTTGCCTATTCTTGAAGATTTGAGTGAAGCACTGTTAGATTTTACCAGTGTGGCTGATTTGCAGTCGTGGTTAGAAGCTTGTTGACGGCTCATTCACTGCATAGACCCTGATAACAGTCGTATATAGGTAGCGTAACATCTTGTACTAAAGTAAATTACGTCGCCATATCTGGAGTACTGACATTGGGGAAGTTAGTAGTTTTAAAGTTAGGCACAGGCAGTTTTGAGGCAGGATTTCCTGTAACACTGCAAATTGGTGATGAAAATGTCCGACCAATTGTAGAAATTAGTGGCGAACTACCACCAGACCCAGAAATTGTCCTTTGCTACCATCAATGGCAGTCTATTTACTGTAAACTCAAATTTACTGGTCGCCCTATTGGTATTCCTAAGCAATCAACACAAACTCCTTCTTTGGAAGATTGCGAAAAAGCGGCGGATACTTTGAGATTTCACTTAAATAGCTGGCTATCATCCACTACTTTTCGGACTATCCGCGAAAAATGGCTGGAAAAACTTCTACCGGAAGACCATATCCGCGTACTCCTCCAAACTAATGACTTGAGATTGCAAAAACTTCCTTGGCATTTGTGGGATTTATTAGAACGTTATCCCAAAGCCGAAATCGCTTTGAGTGCGCCTAGTTATGAACAAGTTAGCCGCAACTCACCCCCTCAATCGCAGGTAAAAGTTTTAGCAATTTTGGGTAATAGTCAAGGAATTGATATCCAAACAGACAGTCAGCTTTTGAAAGAATTACCTCATGCCAATACTACCTTTCTAGTTGAGCCATCAGGTAAAGACCTCACTGACCAGCTATGGGAACAAGACTGGCAAATTTTGTTTTTCGCCGGACATAGTGCTACTGATGGAAGCGGTAATGAAGGGAAAATTTATATTAATCAAACAGAAAGCTTGACAATTAGTCAATTAAAGTATGGCTTGCGAAAAGCAGTAGAACGAGGTTTACATTTGGCAATTTTTAACTCCTGTGATGGTTTGGGTTTGGCGCGGGAGTTTGCAGATTTGCATATACCCGAAATCATTGTCATGCGAGAACCTGTTCCTGATAGGGTGGCGCAAGAATTCCTGAAGTATTTTTTAGAAGCTTTTGCTTGTGGTAAATCTTTATATATCGCAGTCAGAGAAGCGCGGGAACGGTTGCAAGGACTAGAAACTCAATTTCCCTGTGCTACTTGGTTGCCTGTAATTTATCAAAATCCGGCAACCATACCTCTGCTGTGGCGAGAATTGCACGTCAACCAGAATAGTCAGCAGATAACATCCATACCCAAAACCCCAATTAGGGGAGGTATCAACCTACGACAAGCTTTGTCTGCGGTTATGCTTGCTTGCATAGTTATCACACCATTGTTAATGGGATTACGGTATTTTGGTTTACTGCAATCATGGGAGTTAATGGCGTTTGACCATCTGCTGCGTCTGCGTCCCCAGGAAAAACCAGATTCTCGCATACTGGTAATTACAGTTACTGAAGAAGATGTACAATCCCAATCTCCCAATCGACGAGGGTCTTTATCAGATGAGGCTCTAGATAAGTTATTGGCAAAATTAGAGGCATATCAACCACGGGTGATTGGTTTGGATATATACCGAGATTATGCTGTACAGCCAGCTTATCCAAAGTTGGCAGCAAGAATGAGAAATAGCGATCGCTTTGTGGCAGTATGTCAAGTTAGTAACCCCCAAACTAGCAAACCAGGCATCAAACCACCACCAGAAATTTCTCCCGACGCTCTCGGCTTTAGTGATATCGTCATCGATGCTGATAATGTGGTGCGGCGGCATCTGTTGGCGTTAACTCCCCCTCCCTCATCTCCCTGTACTGCACCTTATGCCTTAAATGTGCAGTTGACATTACGTTATTTATATGCAGAAGGAATTCAGTTACAATTTAGCCCTGATGGTGCGTGGCAATTAGGTAAGCTGACCTTAAAACCAATTGAGGCTCATACCGGAGGCTACCAAGGTATTGACGCATTGGGACACCAAATTTTACTCAATTATCGCTCTTTTGTGAACTTAGAAGCGATCGCACCTCGTATTACCCTACAAGAAGCATTGGCTGGTAAACTCAAAGCCGATGCAGTCAAAGACCGGATAGTTTTAATTGGTACAACAGCCGAAAGTTTTCGTGATTATTCATTCACTCCCTACGCTTCCTCTCAAGGCAAACCACAGGAAATAGCAGGAGTTTTTTTACAAGCACAGATGGTAAGTCAGTTATTGAGTGCGGCTTTAGATGGGCGGCCTCTTTTATCGACTTGGGATGTATGGGGTGAAGTGATTTGGCTTTGGGGTTGGGCGATTACGGGAGGTTTGCTTGCAGCTTATCTGCGACAACTCGCTTATTTAGCCTTGGCAATGGGGGTGGCATTCCTGAGTTTATACAGTTCTTGCCTGATATTATTAATACTATACAGTTATTGGCTTCCCTTTGTACCTGCGGCGATCGCTTTAGGAGGTAGTGCTGTTATCTTCTTAGCTGTTATAAAACAGGAGTCAGAATACAGAATTCAGAATTCAGAATACTCTACCCATAAAGAGATAGAGTTTTAAGGTGAGAATATTTTAATTTTTTTCGCCCACTAAACACTCGCTTTTAACCAATATTCGTCACCTACTCGTACAGAATTTATACCTGTTTTCTGATTCCTGAGTTCTGAATTCTTCTTATAAAATCTATCAAACAATCATAAAAATATCTTTTTGCTTAACAACGAATTATGAAAAACCCTCAATTAACCATAGCCTTGGTGATAGCATTCACTAGTAATATATCCTACCCTATACAACTCCAGGCATTACCAGTTAATAATCATCTGTCCTCAGTCAAATTTATCCCACCACCGCCACCACCAGACCGAAGTGCAGCCGGTTCTAGAGGTGGGGCTGCAAGCCGTGGATGTGACGTAGCTAATCAAACGGTAACAGCCTTAGTACCGACCTATCAACAAACTCTTAAACAAGGTAAGGAAGCGGATGTTTCCATCACTCAAGTTTGGGGTTTAACAAGCGCGGAACATCCTTCTTTCTTATTTTTTGTTCCCTATAATACATCATCTATAGCCAACATAGAGTTTGTTTTGCAAGAGGAAACTAATAACAAAAGCCAAACTTTATATCGAACTTATTTGACACCACCAAAATCACCAGGAATTATTAGCGTTCATTTTCCCCCAAATCAAGGCTCATTGCAGGTAGGAAAAATGTATCACTGGTTTTTTAAAGTACGGGTTCAATGCGACCAAAAACAACCTACTAAACTGGATTATGCAGATGGTTGGGTGCAAAGAGTTAACCAAAATTCAACATTAACAGAACAGCTCAAACAAGCAACCCCCCAACAAAAGGCGACGCTTTATACCGCAAATGGTGTTTGGTATGATGCTATCGTGAGTTTGGCAGAATTACGCTATAAAAATCCCCAAAATGAGACTTTACTAGCAAACTGGACAACTTTGCTTCATTCAGTTGGCTTAGAAGCAATAGCTAATCAACCACTGATTAATTGTTGCGAACCCATTTTGAATAATAAGAATTTCAGTAAATCGCAAAGTTTTCTTCCCACTGTGTCATCATCAAAGTAAGCAATAGTTTCATCAATCCAACGAAGTGAAAATGCGCGATGTCCAGATCCCCGACTTCTCGAAGAAGTCGGGGATCTAAT
>NZ_JBDNJQ010000437.1:0-402 GCF_051172895.1 Nostoc sp. CALU 1950
CTTGGCATGACGGGAGTATTGGCATTCGATCGCTTGACCTTGAGAATCAAAGAAATCAGGAGTCCGATCGCACCCAAAATAGCTGATGGAATCGCAAAAATCGCCAGCCAGTGAGCCATGAACATCCCCGAAATGACTCCTCCAAGCCAAGATGAGGACGGACAAATAAAGCGAACTGCTTCCGCTGAACAACCAAAGCGTTCAGCTAAACCCATCCCCCCCCAAGTGACCAGGAATGGAAAAATTCCGTAGAGGATACACACGCCCAACAAAACTAAATGTCCACGGGTGGTCAGCGATCGTGTTATGGCGATCGCTGCAAGTGCTGGTCCAACAAGGAACAGGATTGAAATCAAAGGCAAGTAAATCATGGATTTTCTTAAACTTAAATAAGGTCAAATG
>NZ_JBDNJQ010000438.1:0-401 GCF_051172895.1 Nostoc sp. CALU 1950
TGATTAACTCAGCCCTGCTGGGTCATTTTGTATGGCTTAGTCTAAACTCCAGTTACAAGTAATGTTGATTAACTGGTGTCAATTAACGAAACTCCAATCAAATCAATAAACCTCTGCTATGACCCAATACGGTTCGGTTAAAGGGGAAAAGGGAAAGATTTTAACCAAAACCAATTTCCAGAGCACAAGGAAAGTGAAGAGTGCTTATCCGAACCGTATTGTGCTATGACCTAGATGAAATTCCGGAAAGTGAGGACACAGAACAAAGTAGTGTAATTGTGACTGAACTTTCAGAAGAAGCCCGCGTCTCTGGTTCCCATGCAGAGCATGGGCTTATTAGGGGCTGCTGCCTAGGCTGTTGACTTTGTGGGTTTTTAGGCGGTTTTTGCTCATGCAGTTTT
>NZ_JBDNJQ010000439.1:0-378 GCF_051172895.1 Nostoc sp. CALU 1950
AAAAAAAAAAGAACTATCGGCAACCATAGATTACCACACCAGAAACTCGACGATTATCGAGGGATTAATCTATGGATGTCTCTCACCAAATTTTTGGTTTTAAAATGGCTGTAGTCCATGCCCTGCAAAGCTTGCAGACTGTCCACCACCTAGTTGTTTTTCTTTATATATAAAACCCAGTGGTGGACACAGACAAATCCCCCCTTGGCTACAAAGTCCAAAAGATTATGCGGTGCGACGTTGGCAGCGGCGATTGGTAGTCACGGTCAAGCAACTGCCACTAGAACCGCCTAGAAGCTTTGATAGATGCTTGGTGGTAGGATTGGGTGTTTTGGCAATTAAAATGCCCTCCGTGGTCATTTTCGGAGGGGTACTAGG
>NZ_JBDNJQ010000440.1:0-359 GCF_051172895.1 Nostoc sp. CALU 1950
CTCAATTGGGGTGTCGGGTGTTGTCTCAATTGGAGTTACGGGTGTTGGCTCAATTGGGGTGTCGGGTGTTGTCTCAATTGGAGTTACGGGTGTTGGCTCAATTGGGGTGTCGGGTGTTGTCTCAATTGGAGTTACGGGTGTTGGCTCAATTGGGGTGTCGGGTGTTGTCTCAATTGGAGTTACGGGTGTTGGCTCAATTGGGATGTCGGGTGTTGGCTCAATTGGAGTTACGGGTGTTATCTCAATTGGGATGTCGGGTGTTATCTCAATTGGAGTTATGGGTTTTGTCTCAGTTAAGGTGTTAGGTTTTGTCTCAGTTAAGGTGTTAGGTTTTGTCTCAGTTAAGGTGTTAGGTTTTG
>NZ_JBDNJQ010000441.1:0-356 GCF_051172895.1 Nostoc sp. CALU 1950
CTGATTAACTCAGCCCTGCTGGGTCATTTTGTATGGCTTAGTCTAAACTCCAGTTTAATAATACTGTTGCAGAATTAGCACCTATAAAACCAACTGATTTTAAATTATTGATAGTTGCAATCTCTAAATCATTGTTTTGGTTATCTTTTTTACTACTCTTATCCCGGTTAGAAATAAAAAAGACAGTCCCACCATTATCATTAACGTAATTCACAAACTTGACTGCACCAGGAACAGCCTTAGCTTTGGCTGCTGCTACCCATTTATTCCATGTTGTTGGATCAAAACTATTATTCGTATCAATATAGCGTTTACCAGTCTAATGAAGTACACTAATTAAAATAAATCAGTGTATC
>NZ_JBDNJQ010000443.1:0-351 GCF_051172895.1 Nostoc sp. CALU 1950
TGTACGTTTGGGAGAACTTTACTGGCGCTGTAGTTACTGCTATCAGGAAATGCCCGTTTAGAAAACGGGGGTGGTACGCTAACGTGCCATCAGCACTACCACTGACCGCCTCTGAGCAAGATATTCTTGAGATGCAATTAAGGGTGCAGTTTTCAAATCGCAGAAATCTTGAGGAGATGGTAAAGCAGTATCTACGTCAATCTCTTCGGCTTGGGTGTCGTCTTGTTTTGGAAATTTGGTAAAGAAAAACCTCAAATAGCTACTGAGTAAGTAGGTTGACATGAATGTTCATCCTGCATTTGACCTTATTTAAGTTTAAGAAAATCCATGATTTACTTGCCTTTGATTTCA
>NZ_JBDNJQ010000444.1:0-339 GCF_051172895.1 Nostoc sp. CALU 1950
CCTTAACCGAACAACATTGCGAGGTTCACAAATGAAGCTCCGAGGTTCATCAACGAAGCTCCGAGGTTCACAAATGAAGCTCCGAGATTCATCAACGAAGTTCCGAGGTTCATCAACGAAGCTCCGAGGTTCATCAGCGAAGCTCTGAGGTTCATCAACGAAGCTCTGAGGTTCACAAATGAAGCTCCGAGGTTCATCAACGAAGCTCAAAGGTTCACGAATGAAGCTCCGAGGTTCATTAACGGAGTTCAAAGACTCATTCACGAGTATCAAAGACTCTCGCGCGAGTATTAAAGACTCATTACAGCAATTTTCATTTATTTAGAAAACACTCTCGCG
>NZ_JBDNJQ010000445.1:0-334 GCF_051172895.1 Nostoc sp. CALU 1950
CAAATAACACAGGTGGCGGGATTGTATGGGGAGTTTTAGCTGGAGGTGGAATAATAACACTGGCAGCAGGAAGTGCTGTTTACCTAACTCGTCCTCGTAAAATCTTCATTGCACCAGAAGGGCGCACTCGTAAGAGTGAAGGCAACTACACTTTTTTGTGTGCTAATTGTCAAAAGCCAATGAAACAAGTAGACGATTCTACAGTCCAATCCTATCTGAACAAACCAGAAATAACAGCACAAAAACTAGGTAGTATTAAGTTTCAGGGTTGGAGATGTCTTAGTTGCACTCACAAAACAACTGGTAATGGGTTCCATATTGTTGCCCAACAGTC